>DATJUT010000111.1 GCA_035502185.1 Gemmatimonadales bacterium | reverse complement strand
CGCGACGACGTGGTATGCGAGTCGACTGCAGGAAGCGTCCCGACGCCCCCGCGCGGACGAGATGCGCGCGATCTTCGCCGGCCTGGGCCTGGAGGGTGATTTCTGGGATCCGCAGTCAGACAGCTTCGGCGGCCCCACGTGCGTCGAAGCCACGAAGCAGCTTTAGGATGGAGAACGTGACCGGCATCGGCGGGCTGTGGCAGCGCGAGGGACGGGACGCGGGCGCGAGGTCCGCCTCGTGACGAGAGTGCGCGTCCACAGCTTCGCGATGTCCCTCGACGGCTTCGGCGCCGGGCCCGACCAGGACCTGGCCAATCCGCTCGGCGCGGGCGGCCCCCTGCTCATGGACTGGTTCTTCCACACACGCACATGGCAGGCGATGAACGGCAATCCGACCGGCGGCGAGACGGGGCTCGACAACGACGTGGCGGGGCAGGGGTTCGCCGGCATCGGGGCCTGGATACTCGGCCGGAACATGTTCGGCCCGGTTCGGGGGCCGTGGCCGGACGACAGCTGGAAGGGCTGGTGGGGCGACGAGCCGCCGTACCACACGCCCGTCTTCGTCCTGACCCATCACCCTCGGCCTCCGTTGCGCATGACGGGCGGCACCGAGTTCCGGTTCGTGACCGACGGCATCCACGCCGCCCTGCGGCAGGCGACCGAGGCGGCGGGCGGAGGCGACGTCCGCGTGGGCGGCGGCGTCGCCACGATCCGGCAGTATCTGGCCGCCGCGCTCCTCGACGAGCTTCACCTGGCCATCCGTCCGGTCCTGCTCGGTGCCGGGGAGGCTCTGCTCGCGGGCATGAACCTGCCGGCGCTGGGCTACGAGTGCGCCAGCCACGTCGCCGGCGAGCGCGCCCTGCACGTGTTCCTGCGCAGGCGCGGATGACCGCCCCCCGGGTGCCCGATGCGGTGGACGCCGGGCACACGGGCGGTCCGGCCAGCGATGGAGATGCGGTCCTGCGCCTGGTCAATCCCACGCTGCTGCTCATCGATCTCCAGAAGGCCGTGGACGACCCGAGCTGGGGCGCCCGCAACAACCTCGCCGCCGAGCGCACGATCACTCGTCTGCTGCAAGCGTGGCGCGCCCGGGACCTGCCGCGCATCCACGTGCGGCACGACTCGCCCGAGCCGGCGTCCACGTACCGTCCCGGCCAGGTCGGCCACGAGTTCAAGGCGGAGGCCGCCCCCGTCCCGGGCGAGGTCGTGCTCGCCAAGCGCACCAACAGCGCGTTCATCGGCACGGATCTCGAGGCACGCCTGCGCTCAGCCGGAGCCCGGACGCTGGTGGTCGCCGGCGTCAGCACGAGCAACTCCGTGGAGGCGACGGTGCGGATGGCCGGGAACCTGGGGTTCGAGGTCTTCCTGGTGGCGGACGCCTGCTTCACCTTCGCCAGGCGAGACTGGAGCGGACGGCTCCGGACGGCGGATGAGGTGCACGACATGTCGCTCGCGAACCTGGACGGCGAGTACTGCACGGTCGTCGACGCGGAGGCGGTTCTCGCGGCCCTCGGCGGGGTGGTGAGGCCGGCACAGTGAGGGAGCCGTCGAGCTTTCGCCCGGTCGTGCGGCGCATCTTCCTGGTCGTCGCAGTGCTGCTCCTGGTGGTGCTGGCCTGGGGGGTGATCTCGGGCGCGATCCAGCAGATTCCCCGGTCCCGCACGCTTGGCCAGCGAGTCGAGACCGCCGTGCAGGTCGCGGGCGGGCTTCTGAGCCTGGCGACCGTGCTCACGTCGTTCCGGTGGCGCAGCTGGGGCCGCCCGGTCAGAGCCGCCTGGGCCGGCTCGCTGGCGACGGCGGCCGGCCTCTCGTCGCTCGTCTGGGGTCCCCCGATGGTGATGGTCGGACTGGCCTTCGCGGCGGGGACGCTGCTCGCGGCGCTCGGCATCATCTGGCTGCTCGGTGCCGGCCTCGCGGAGTGACGGGCCCCGGCTCGGCGCGCGGCGGCTCGGGCGCGCGATCCTCCTGCGACGCCGTGGCGACCGTCCGTTCCGGGCGGAAGCGGGCCCGACGGCGGCCAGCGCCATCGGCCCGCCGGCCATACCTGCGCCAGGGCGCGATCGGCGGCCCGCCCTAACGCTCGCGTGACGCGGTGCACCTAGGATGTCGCGTGGCCGCGCGAGCGTCCGGCGCCGCCCGCCGCCGAAGGAGGGGGGCTGGTGCGCTCGACGGGTGACGCCACGGGAGGGTAGGATGCGGCACCTGGCTCCGATGGCCCTCGCGATGCTCCAGGCGTGTGCGAGCAGCCCGCCGATGTGGACCCCGGCCGCCCGCACCACGGTCGCGTCGTGCGCCGCCCCCGGCGCGCCGGCCGCGCCGTCGTGGCAGCTGGTGACGGCGGACGGATTCACGTTCTGCGTGCCGGCCGACTGGCGGTCGGCGGACGGGCGCACGTGGCACAGCGCAGACGGGTCGGTCACCTGGGGCACCGGAATACCGGGGCCGCGCGACGTGGTGACCGGATCCGTGATCGTCCTGGTCCCGGTGGGTGGGACCGGGGCGATGCCTTCGCCGTCCGCCATGCAGTCAGCGGCGAACGCTCAGATGCGCGAGCGCTGCTCGAACGACCGGTTCGCGGAGAAGGTGGGCGGGCGATCGGCCACGCTGTTCGACAACGAGTGCGGCGGCCGGCACAACACCGGGGCACAGTGGGGGGCGCCGGCCGTGTACTTTCGAGGGGAGGCCGGGGACGCAGCTACTGCGTCGCTCCAGCTGCAGGTGTACCGGTCCACCCGGTTCGTATCGGCCACCGGGCCTTAGGCGCCCGGCGCTCTACCACGTCACGGGAGGCTGCCACGGCCGTCATCGTCCGCGCCATCACCTATGCCACGCTGTTCGTCGGCTTCGTCCTGGTGTTCCTGCCCGCGCGGGTCCTGCGCTGGTCGGGCATCGTGGGTCCCGTGCCGGGCGGGGTGCTCGGGGTCGCCGGCGTCGTCGCGGGCGCGGCCGGAGCCGGCCTGGCCGTCTGGTGCGTGCTCACCTTCGCGCTCGTCGGGAAGGGAACGCCCGCGCCGTTCGATCCGCCCCGCCGGCTCGTGGCCCGCGGTCCCTACGGCGTGGTGCGGAATCCCATGTACGTCGGGGCCGGGCTCGCCCTGGCCGGGGCCGCCCTCGTGTACCGGTCGGTCGCGCTGCTCGGCTTCGCGGCGGCGTTCCTGGTGGTGTGCCACCTGTTCGTGCTGGTGTACGAGGAACCGACGCTGCGGCGGATGTTCGGGGGCGAGTACCAGGACTACTGCAACCGGGTGGGCCGGTGGTGGCCGCGGCGGTTCGCGCGGCGCGCCGTGGGTGCCGGCTGACCGGCGGTGCGGCGGCGGGCACTGTGAGGCCACCCGTGGATCGGCAGGTGCACGTGTGGGAGTTCCAGGTTCGCCCGGGGCGCGAGGTCGAGTTCGAGCGGCACTACGGGCCCGACGGCTCGTGGGCGCGGTTGTTCCGGTCCGCGGAGGGCTATGGCGGCACCGTGCTGCTGCGCGACCTCGAGCGGCCCGGGCGTTACCTCACGCTCGATCACTGGGAGAGCGAGCGCGCCTACCGGGCCTTTCGGGCGGCGCGCGAGCAGGAGTACGCGGCGCTCGACGCGGCCTGCGAGGCATTGACCCTCACCGAGCGGGCGATCGGCCGGTTCGAGGTCGTTGCGCCGCCGGCTACCTGAGCGACGAGCAGCACGCTGCTCAGTGAAGTCACCGCGAATGGCACGGAGGCCCGGATGCAGAAGGAATGGCTGTGGGGACCCGGCCGGATCGCTCCCGAGCACAAGGGACTGCCCAAGCGCGACTACCTCGAGCGGCTCGCCTCGGTCAGAGCGAGCTACCTGCACAAGCTCCTGGCGGACCTCGAGCCGGCCGACGTGCCGTACGTCTGCCGGATCGAGAAGGCCAGGTTCTCGCTGCTGGCGGAGCTGGACCAGGTGACGGAAGAGGAATTCGCGCGCCCGCAGGAGGACGTGCCCGCGTGCCGCGACTGCCCCAACGAGGCGGCCTGTGAGGCCAGCGGGGTCTGCGACGGCTGGTCGCTGGCGGACTTCGCGGCGCATCTCCTGACGCACGAGGAGAAGAACGTCGATCCCGACGTCAACGAGACGCTGCAGCACATGGCCGAGCACGAGGAAACACACCTGCACCAGATCGAGAGCATCGTCCGGCGGCTCCGGCGCCGGCGGACGGCGTTCCCGGCACCGGGGGGAATCCGGAACTGAGCCGCAGCGGCTCCGCCCTGACGCTGGACTGACGGGGGAGGTATACGTTGGGCGGCAGCGCGGCCGGCCGGGGGGGGGCAGCGCGCCAGGCGCGTCCAGCCGCGCGCCGACCGGAGCCGGGTCGCGAGGAGGGTGAGGCGCGATGATCTCGGCCTGCGGAGTCATGTGCTCGGAGTGCCCGGCGTACCACGCCGCCGAGAAGGGCGTGGCCTATCAGCGGCGGATCGCGGCGGCGTGGCGCCGGATCTACGGGCTGAAGGAGCCGGCTGCCAACATCTCGTGCGGCGGCTGCCTGGGGCCGGAGCGCGACCTGTTCCACACCAGCCGGCGCTGCAAGGCTCGCCGCTGCTGCGTCCGCAACGGATTCGGCAGCTGCGGCGAGTGCCCGATGGAGGCGTGCGCGGACCTGGAGCACGCGCAGGCCGTGTGGGACGGCGTGCCGGAAATCGGGGCGAAGCTGTCGGCCGCGGACTTCGCCAGATACGCGCGCGGCTACTGCGGGCATCGCGAGCGCCTGGGGGCAGCCAGGCCCCTGCGCCCGACCGGCCGCGCCCAGCCGCCCCGGTAGAGGCGCGGGAACCGCCGGCGCGGCGCATCGAGCTTCGGCACGTCGTTGGCCACGATGGAGGGATCGGCGGGGTGGCGCGGGGCCGGAGCCGCGCAAGCGCCGCCGGCCTCGCCGCCATCCCGCCCTCTGCTTGCGCCCATCGGGCCGGGCGGCAATAATCGCACCCGGCGTCTCCCTCGCAGGAGTCGGCGATGAACTCGTGGCCGATGCGCGTCCTGGTCGTCGGTGTCGTCCTGCTGGTCGTCGCGGCCCTCGTGGTCGTGATCGCCGCGGTTCCGCCGGCTGGGGCGGACACGTTCCCGCTCGCGACGCCGGAGGGCGCGGTTCGCGGGCTGTGGGGCAACGCGCTGCTCAACGTCTCCGCCGCGGCCGCGGCACTGGCCGCCTCCCGCGTGGAGCCGGTCCGCGTCTCGCTGCGCCGCGCGCTCGTGGCCGTGGCGGGCGTGGCCGCGCTGTTGCTCGCGGCACACCTGATCACCACGGCCGCCACGCTGCATCGGCACGGGCCGGCCCTGCGCGGCGCCGTCGCGGCGCTGCGGGCGTGCGCGGGGTGCGACCTCGCGGGCGGCATCGCCCTGCTCGCCGCCGCACTCGGGCGGCGTCGGTGAGCGCCGGACGGGGTGCATCGTCCCGGAGCGGCGCCGGGAACGCGCCGGCGCAGGTGCGCGCCTACTTCGCGAAGCTGCCGCCCGACGCGCGGCGTCGCCTCCGCGCACTGCGCCAGGCGATCCGGTCGGCGGCGCCCCGGGCGGTGGAGGCCTACAGCTACGGGATTCCCGCCTTCCGGCTCGACGGGCGGATCCTGGTGTGGTACGCCGCCTTTGCGCGCCACTGCAGCCTCTACCCGATGACCGCCGCCATCCGGCGCGCCCACGCAGCCGCCCTGAAGGGGTACGAGACGTCGAAGGGCACGATTCGATTCCCGCTCGAGCAGCCGCTGCCATCGGGACTGGTGACGCGACTCGTCAAGGCGCGTGTCGCCGCGCAACGTGCGGCCGCGGGGCGCCGGGGGCGCTGAGGCGTCCGGGCGCCGACCGTGCGCGCCGCTCCACCATGACGGTCGACCGGAAGGCCCTCAGCCGCCGGTACAAGGACACGCCGCGCCCGATGGGCGTCGGCGTGGTCCGCAACCTCACCAACGGCAGGGTGCTGCTCGTCTCGAGCCGGGACCTGCCCTCGATGCTGAACCGGCAGCGCGCACAGCTGAGCCTCGACGCGCACGCCAATCGCGCCCTGCAGCAGGACTGGAACGCCCTCGGCCCGGCGAGCTTCGCGTTCGAGGTGCTGGACACGCTCGAGCCGGCCGACACGCCCGACTACGACCCCGCGGAGGATCTGGAGGCCCTGAAGGCCCTGTGGATGGAGAAGCTCTCGCCGTTCGAGCCGGACGGCTATCACCCCCGCCCGGCATGAGCGCCGCTCCTACGGTCGCGCCATCGGCGACGAGGAGCCGACGCTGCGCCGCCGCTTTGGCGCGTCCTTCGACACGTACGCCGGGGGGGGTCGCCGGATCCCCGGCCGGAGAGCAGGTGTTCCGGCGGCCCGCCCGGCGGGCGACCGGGCGGGCGGCGCGTTAGATACCAGTGGGAGGTGGCGACGTGAGCACGGGCGTGAAAGCGTACCTGGCGTGCACTGGCGTCCTGTTCGGGCTGTTGGCCGCGTGGCATGTCGTGGAGCTGGTGGCCGGCCTGCGGAAGCCGGAGTCGGACCCGGGGTTCGTCGTCGGCGTCGCCCTCATCATCCTGGCGAGCGGGGCGTTGAGCGTCTGGGCGTTCCGCCTGCTGGCGGTGAAGCACGGGGACTAGAATGCTGGACCGCGTGCCGCCGGCCGTCGCGCGGCTGGGCCCTGCCGTCGCGCTCGCCCTCGTGCTCGCCGGCTGCCTCCCGATTCACTGGCGAGAGCCGCTCTCGCCGGCGGTGGTCGGCGTCGTGCGCGACGAGACGGGCGAGCCGGTGGCCGGCGTCCGGGTGGGCGTCGCAACCGGGTACGGCGGCTCGTCCTGCGAGCGGCCCGCGGTCGAGGCGACCACCGACTCGGCCGGTGCGTTCCGGCTCCCGGCCACCGAGCGCCGGCACGGGTTCGTGGTGCTGCTGCCGTTCGACGCGGCCTTCCGCCCGTACGGTTTCTGCGCCGGCGACGCGGATTCGCTGCGCCTGGTGTACCGCGGCGAGCGCACCTGGTGGGGCAGGCAGGCGGAATCGGTGGTGTGCATCCGGGAGGATGGTCCCGAGCTCCCGCTGGTGCGCTGCTACGGCTACTACGTCCGGGACGGGAGCGGCCGGCGGCGCGTGGACTCCACGGCCGCGGAGCACGCCCGGTAGGCGGCGCCGAGTGCGACGGAACTCGGGCCGGCCCGCGTCACGACCTGACCCGCGTCGAGGAGGTAACTCATGCGCTGCTCCATCCTTCGAGTTTCGCTGACGGTCCTGTGCCTCGCAGCCCTGGCGGCGGGAGCCGCCACGGCCCAGAACCCGCCGCCGGCGCCGCCCCGCAACGACTCCGCGCTGGCCGCGATGCCGGCGGAGCTCCAGACCGTCGTGCCGCTGTTCTCCCGGATGATGGCCGCGATGCTGCAGGGAACCCTGGCCGTCCTGGCGCGCCCGGAGACCGCGGAGCAGCTCGCCACGTTCGACCGGAACTACCTGGATGCGCTGCAGCACCACGGATTCACGCGCGACGAGGCGCTGCGGATCGTGGCGAGCGTGGGCCTGCCGTTGCCCGGCGCTCCGAAGTAAGCGCGGCCGCGGGCGGCGCCGCGGGTGCGGTGAATGCGGGTCCCCTGCGGCGGGGGCGGGTGCGCTCTGGCGGGCGCCCCGGCCGCGGTGCATATCTGACCCCGGCGGCGGGCGGAGGGCGCACCCGGTGGGGCGCGTCAGGCTGGATGGCCGCGTGACCACGCCCGGTCCGGCCGGCTTGCGTGAACCCTTGTCGAGAAGGAGAGCCTCGCCATGAAGATGAACAAGAACATCGGCATGGTCCTGCTGGCCATCTGGCTCATCGTGCACGGGCTGCTGGTCCTGACCAACTTCACGTTCTCGGGGCTCAGCACCATCATGGCGATCGTCGCGATCGCCGCGGGCCTGCTGATCTGGTTCTGGGACAAGTCCGCCGCCTGAGGGAGCGCGCATCCTGCAGGCTCCTGAGGCCGACCGCGGCCGCTCGGCAGGGCAGTCCCTGCGGGCGGCCGCTGGCGGCTGAGGCCCTGACGTGACGACGATCGCGGAGGTGATCATGGCGCTGGTGCTGACGAGCGGCGCCTTCACGGGAGGCGGCGCCATCCCCGCCCGGCACGGCTGCGACGGCGCGAACCTGTCGCCGGCGCTGGCGTGGAGCGGCGCGCCGGCGGGCACGGTCGCGTTCGCGCTGATCGTGGACGATCCCGACGCTCCGGCCGGCACCTGGGTGCACTGGGTGCTGTTCAATCTCCCCGGCACGCTCGCGGCGCTGCCGGAGGGCGTCCCCGGGAACGAGCGGCTGCCGGCGCTGGGTGGCGCGCTCCAGGGGCGGAACGACTTCCACCGGGTCGGGTATGGCGGACCGTGCCCGCCGCCTGGCCGCGCTCACCACTACTACTTCCGGTTGTACGCGCTGAACGCGGCCCTTTCGCTCGCGGCCGGCGCCTCCCGGCAGGAGGTGGACCGCGCGATGCACGGCCACGTCCTGACGGAGACGACCCTCATGGGCACGTACGCGCGCCAGGCGCACTGAACGGCGACACGTCTTAGCTTCCCTCCGAACCACGCGCGGAACCCCTGACGCGGATCCGGAACCCGCGTGGGCACTGGAGCCCCGATGAGACTCGTGTCCGCCCTGCTCGACGCCCTGCTGGTGCTGCTGCTGCTCGTCACGGCCTACCTCGGCCTCACGGGTGGACTGCCGTTGCTGCGCGAAGCGCACACGGCCGGCCAGTGGGCGGCGACGGCCACGGAGATCGGGTACGGCGTCGTGGCGGTGCTGGTGCTGGTGGCCTGGGCGTCGCGGCATCCGTGGCACGGACGGCTGCTGCTGGTCTGGGCGCTGGCGCTCACGGTGACGGGCGCGCTGGCGCCGGTGGTGTGGGCCCGGACGTCCCTGGCGACGGGGGCGGTCTCGGGAGCGGGCGTCGGGGCCGTGCTGGCGCTGCTGCTGTGGGGCCGCCGGCGCGCGCGCTCCCGCGTGTCCGCGCCGTGACGCCAGCGCCGGCCGACGCCGGGAGCACGGGGGCGGGGGCGGACCGGGCCCGCGTGCTGCGCGCGATCGCCTACTACAAGTTCGTCAAGGCCGCGCTGCTGGTGGCCGCCGGCCTGGGCGCCCTCAAGCTGCTCCAGCCGAGAATGGCGATCGTGCTGGGCAGCTGGGCCTCGGATCTCGGCGCGACCCGCGTGCACCGCATCGTGGTCCGGCTCGTCTCCTGGCTCGGCGGCGTGCACCCCCGCCGGCTGGAGGCCATCGCCATCGGCGCGTTCCTGTTCGCCGCGCTGTTCCTCACGGAGGGCGTCGGCCTGTGGCTGGGCAGGCGGTGGGCGCAGTACCTGACGGTGATCGCCACCACGCTGCTCGTGCCGCCCGAGGTGTTCCAGCTGGTGCGCCACGCGACGCTGCCGCGCGCGGCGGTGCTGGTCCTGAACCTGGCGGTCGTGGCGCTGCTGGTGCAGCACCTGCGGCGCCAC
Source organism: Gemmatimonadales bacterium (assembly GCA_035502185.1). Classification (NCBI taxonomy): domain Bacteria; kingdom Pseudomonadati; phylum Gemmatimonadota; class Gemmatimonadia; order Gemmatimonadales; species Gemmatimonadales bacterium. Next base: position 34,954 of record DATJUT010000111.1, on the reverse strand, counting down.
GGGGCCCGCGGCGGCGGTCCGGCCGTGTGAGATCCGGGCAGGCGCGGCCGCGGTGCGATGCGGCGCGGAGGGTCGCCCGATGGTGACGGTCCCGGTCTTTCTGCTCGGCGCGGTGGCGGTCATCGGTGCCGGCGCCGCCGCGGTGGCGATCGCCGAGTTGGCGCTCGGCCGGCCGCGCGCGGTGCTCGAGGAGCGACGGCGAGCGGAGCTGCGCCGGCGGGCGCCGCTGGAGCGGGGGGCGGCGCGGGAGCTGCGCGAGCGGTTGCTGCGGGACCTCGCGCGCCAGGCGGCGGTGCGCCGCGACCTGGAGCGCGACCGTTCGGCCGGTGCCGGGCAGGCCGCGCTGCTGCGCGACATCGAGCGCGCCGAGCAAGCGACGCGCGCCGAGATCGCGCAGGTCGAGCTGTGGATGGGCGCCGGCGGGTAGGCGACTGAACCCAAACGGCAGGGGACCAAGATGCGTGCGACGTCATCCCGGTCGCGCGACGCGGCCAAGGTCGGCATCGGCTTCGGCACGGCGCTGGCGATCACGATTTCCTGGACGGCGAACAAGTCCATCCTGTGGGTGATCCTGCACGGGATCCTGGGCTGGATCTACGTGGTCTACTACCTGATCCGGTACTACTGAGCCATGGCGGTCGGGCCGTGGGAGCCGTGCCGTGCGGCCTGAGGACGTCTTCGTCGTCATCGCGATCCTGTCCATCGCGGTGGGGCTTCCGCTCGCCGACCGCCGCGTGCCGCCGAACCGCTGGTACGGGGTGCGGGTGCGGGCCACGTTCGCCGACGAGCACATCTGGTACGAGGCGAACGCGCAGGCCGGGCGTGATCTCACCCTGCTCGGCGTGGTGACCCTGGTGCTCGCGCTCGCGCTGCGCGTGATGCTGCCGCGGGGTCAGTACGCGGCGGTGTGCGGCGTCGTGTTCGTCGTGGGATCGCTGATCTCGGTGGCGCGGAGCCTCAGCCTGGCGAGCCGCCTGTGGCGGGAGCGGCACGGCGGGAGTGCGCCGTGACCCGATCCGGGCTCGCGGCGGCGGCGCTCGCCGTGGCGGCGGCCGCCGGTCCGTCCGGTGCCGCCGCGCAGCGCCCACCGCCCACCGTCGTGCTCCGTCCCGGACTCGTGATCACGCAGTCGGTGCGCATCGCGCCCGGGACTTACCGTCTGGCCGCGCCCGCCTCGCTCGATTCGGCGCTGGTGACGATCCGGGGTGACGACGTCACCGTGGACTTCGCCGGCGCGCGGCTGGAGGGCCTGGCGCCGGAGGCGGACCCGGACCTCGCGCAGGGCGTGGCCATCCGGGTGGAGGGCGGGCGCCACGTACGGCTCCGGCACGCGACCATTCGCGGCTACCGGGTCGGGATCCTGGCGCGCGGGACGCGGGACCTCGCGCTGGAGGACGTGGACGCGAGCTATGGCTGGAAGCCGCGGCTGTTCAGCCTGGTGGAGCACGAGAGCCTGGTGGACTGGCAGTCGTACCACCACAACGAGCACGACGAGTGGCTGCGGTGGGGCGCCGCGTTCTACCTGGCGGACGTGCGGGGCGGCTCGGTGCGGGGGTGCCACGCGGTGCAGGGCGCGAACGGGCTGATGCTGGTGCGCACGGACAGCCTGGAGATCGTGGACGACGACTTCTCGTTCAACTCCGGGACCGGGATCGCGCTGTATCGCGCGAGCTGGAACCGCGTCGTGCACAACCGGATCGACTTCGACATGCGTGGCTACAGCCACAGGTTCTACCGCCGCGGGCAGGATTCGGCGGGCCTGCTGATGTACGAGCAGAGCTCGCACAACGTCGTGGCCTGGAACTCCGTCACCCACGGGGGCGACGGCGTGTTCCTGTGGGCCGGCCAGAGCACGATGGACGGCGGCGAGGGCGGCGCGAACGACAACCTGTTTTTCGGGAACGACTTCAGCTGGGCCGCCGCGAACGGGATCGAGGCCACGTTCGCCCGGAACGCGTTCATCGCCAACCGGTCGAACGGGAGCGAGTACGGCGTGTGGGGCGGGTACAGCCACGGATCCACGATCGTCGGCAACGACCTCTCGGGGAACCGGATCGGCGTCGCCATCGAGCACGGGCAGGACGACACCATCGCGTGGAACCGGATCGCGGACGGCACGACGGGCGTGAGCCTGTGGGCCGATTCGGTGACGGACACGAGCTGGGGCTATCCGAAGCACCGGGACGTGCGGAGCCGCGACTACCGCATCTCGAACAACCTGTTCCGTCGGCTGCGGGTGGGGCTGCGCGCGCGCCAGACCCGGGGCCTGGTGGTGGCGTGGAACCGGTGGTGGAGCGTGGACAGCGCGACGGTGTTGAGCGGCACGGACGGCGTCCAGTCGTCCGAGGATGCCGCGGCGCTGGAGGAGACGACGGACAGCGGTGTGCCCCGGCTCCGCGCCGAGCATGCGGGCCTCGCACCCACGGCGGCGCCCGGGGACTCGACGGTGCCCGCCTCGCCGCTGGCCGCGCGCGACCGCTCCGCGATCGTGGTGGACGCGTGGGGAGCGTACGACTGGCGCTCGCCCAAGCTGTGGCCCGCGGACAGCACCCGCGAGGTGCCGCTCCGGCTCGTGACGCTGGGTCCGCCGGGGCGGTGGCGGGTGGTGGCCCGGCGCGGCGTGGCGGTGCTCTCCCGGACGGCGGGACGGATCGGCGACACGATCGCCGTGACGCCGGCACGGGAGCCGGGCGCCGACTGGGAGGTGGTGCTGGAGTATCGCGGAGCGGCCACGGTCTCGCCGCGCGGGACGCCGCGGGCGGCGGGCGTGCCGTACCGGTTCTCGTTCGGTCGCTTCGAGCCGGCGCAGGACTGGACGATGCGGTTCTTCGCCTGGAGCGACGGCAGCGACCCGCGCGCCAGGCCGGACGCATTCGCAGCGCTGCTCGCGGGGAAGCCCTTGCTCGAGCGCCGGGCGCCGCGCCTCGACTTCGAGTGGTACCGCCCGCAGATCGAGTCGCTGCCGCAGGAGCGCTTTGCGCTGGAGGCGACGTCGACGGTGACGCTGCCGCGGGGCGCGTACACCCTGCGCACCATCAGCGACGACGCGGTGCGGGTGTGGGTGGACGGCAAGCTCGCGCTGGACGACTGGGCACCGCACGAGTCGGTGGTGGACCACACGCTCCTCGCCGGCGGCCGGCACGAGCTTCAGGTGGAGTACTATCAAGTGGATGGATGGGTGGAGCTCCGGGTGGAGTTCGTTCGCGGCGTCGAATCGTCGAGCGGGACTGCAGGATCACCCCTCACCTCTCACACTTGAGCCCCCATGCCCCCGGTGCCCCTCACCCCAGTAGCCTACGTCCGCAGCCCCCGTCGGGATCTCACCGACGACGCGTGGGGCACCGTGAAGGCCCGCGTGGAGCTGGCCGAGGGTTTCGAGGCCGACTCCCTGGACGGCATCGAAGCCTTCTCGCACGCCGAGATCATCTTCGTGTTCGACCGGGTTCCGGAGTCGGCGGTGGTCCGGGGCGCGCGGCACCCGCGCGGCAACCTCGCATGGCCGCGGGTCGGGATCTTCGCCCAGCGGGGCAAGGACCGCCCCAACCGGCTCGGCAGCACGATCGTCGAGATCGGGAAGCGGGAGGGGAAGGTGCTCGAGGTGATCGGGCTCGACGCGGTGGACGGGACGCTGGTCGTAGACATCAAGCCGGTGTTCAAGGAGTTCCTGCCGAGAACGCCGGTGAAGCAGCCGTCCTGGGCATCGGAGCTGATGGCGAGATACTGGTGAGAGGCAAGGACGTGAGAGGTGAGAGGTTCAAGTGAGGCGTGAGAGGTGAGAAGCGAGAGGCGTGAGAGGCCGCGACCCGACCTCTCACGCTTCACCGCCTCTCACCGCTCACTCACGCCTCTCACTTCTCACTTTCACTTCTCACCTCTCACAATGCTCACCTCTCACGATAGTCACCTCTCACCGTCGGGGCGGCCGTAGCTCGTACCCCGCCGGCGGCTCGGCTCCCAGGAGATTCCGCACGAAGTAGTCCCACCGCCGCCGCACCATGTACGGCTCGGCCCCGAAGCCGTGGCGCCGGTTGGGCAGCAGCAGCAGGTCGAAGTCCTTGTTCGCCTTGATCAGCGCGTCCACCACCAGCAGCGTGTTGTACGGCGGCACGTTGTCGTCGGTGGTGCCGTGCGCCAGCAGCAGCCTGCCCTTGAGGTTCCCCGCCTGCAGCTGGTTGGCCTGGTTGTCGTAGTCGGTCGTGCCGTTCGGCCCCGTCGTCAGCAGGCCCTGCCACTTCTCGCCCCAGTCGTCCTCGTACTCCCGGTTGTCGTGATTGCCGGCCTCGGAGACCCCGACCTTGAAGAAGTCCGGGTAGCGGAACATGGCGTCGGCGGCCGCGAACCCGCCGCCCGAGTGGCCGTAGATCCCGGCGCGGTCGAGGTCGATCCACGGGTAGCGCCGCGCCAGCTGCTGCATCCCGGCGACCTGGTCCGGCAGGCCGTTGTCGCCCATGTCCCCGTAGTAGGCGGCCATGAACGAGTGCGAGCGCATCGGCGTGCCCATCGCGTCGAGCTGCACGACGACGAACCCCAGCTCGGCCAGGGCCTGGCAGTCGCCGCGCGCCGCCACGAAGCTGCGCGTCCCCACGCTCCCCGTCTGCGGGCCCGGGTACACGTTGTTGACGATCGGGTAACGGCGGGTCGAGTCGAAGCTCGTCGGGCGGTACATCAGCCCGTAGAGGTCGGTCCTGCCGTCGCGCGCCTTCACGGTGAAGGGGATCGGCGGCCGCCACCCGATCGCCACGAGGCGCGAGACGTCCGCGACCTGGAGGGTGAGCACGAGCCTCCCGGCGGCGTCGCGCAGCACGACCGTCGGCGGCACGTCGGGCTTCGACCAGGTGTCCACGAACCAGCGGCCGTCGGGCGCGAGCGTGACGTCGTGGTCCGCGTCCTCGGGCGTCAGCAGCTGGAGATGCGTGCCGTCCATCCGCTCCGAGTAGAGGCGACGGAAGTACGGGTCGCCCGGCTCGCGGCCCGCCGCGGTGAACCAGATGGTGCGGCTGGCCTCGTCCACCCGGAGGACCTGGAGCACCTTCCAGGCGCCGCTGTCGATCTGCGCCTTCAGCCGGCCGGTGGCCAGGTCGTAGAGGTACAGGTGGCCCCAGTCGCTCCGCTCGGAGTACCACAGCACCTCGCCCGTGGCCCACAGCGGCTGCCAGTTCACGTGGTTGAAGCCCGACTCGAAGAAGTCCTTGACCTGCTCCGCGAACACCTCGCGGACCTGGCCGGTCGCGGCGTCCGCCACCCGGACCTTCTCGTCGCGGTGGTCGCGCGACGTGGACACGAACGCCAGCCGCGACGCGTCCGGGCTCCAGTACACGTCGGCCCAGGCGCCGCCCGGACCGAAACCGCAGGCCACGTGGTCGCAGAGCGTGGAGCGGTGCTGGTCGGCCGGCATCTGGAGCCGGACGACCTTCGGTCCCGCGAGGTCCACGACGACGCGCTGGATCGTGGTGATCACGCTGTCGCCGGGCAGCGGGTAGTGCCACGCCTGGAGCACGGGGTGACCGACGCGGGTCTCGACCAGGTACATGTCGCCCACGCCGCGCTCGTCCTGCTGGAAGGTGGCGATCTTCTTCGAGTCCGGGGACCACAGCAGGATCGGCCGGTCGCTGTGGATCCAGCCGGCGTTGTCGGTCGCGTAGCCGAAGTCCTTCACTCCGTCGGTGGTGAGCTGCGTCTCGCGGCCGCTGGCCAGGTCCTTCACCCACAGGTTCCAGTCGCGGATGAAGGCCGCCTTCGAGCTGTCGGGCGAGACCACCGAGTTCGCGGGCACCGCGCTCTCGGGCCGCCGCGCGGCGGTGCAGGTGTCGCCCGCCAGCGCGCAGGTGAACACGCGATTGCGCACCTCGAACGTGATGCTCTTGCCGTCCGCGGTGAACTCGAACCGCATGAAGGGCAGGTGGGTCGCGTCGTACGCGGTGTCGGCGGCGCGCGAGAGGGCCGCGGCGAGGCGGGCGTGGTCGAAGGCCCGCGCGCGGGTCTTCCGCGCCGGATCCACCAGGACGAACTCCGCGCCCTCGGGGATCGTGTTGCGGTACCAGAACCGGTCGCCGGCGAGCCACGCCGGCCGCACGGTCGCTCCGAGGACGAGCGGGGCGGCGTTGTAGCCGAGGAACTGCTCGGCCCGGGCGTAGTCCGCCGTGGTGAGCTGGCGCGCGGGCTGCTGCGCGCGGGCCGGCACGGCGAGGAGCGCGGCCACGGCGGCCAGCGCGGCGGCGAACGATGAGAAACGACGCGGCATGGGGTCCTCTGGCGAAAGACGGGAACGGGAAGCGGCCAATATTACCGGCGCGCCGCGGCCCGCGCCAACGAGGCCCCGGCCCATGGTGCCCACCGGCGGCGCGCTGCCCGGGGTGAACGGCGGCGCGGCGGGGTCCGCAGGCCGCGACCGCGCCGGACCTTGCCTCCCGGTGCGGGCCCGTGTCCATTGCGGGGCCCAGGCGAGGGAGCGGCGACGGCGGTGAGCATCGACCCCAAGGCGCGCTTCGCGCTGCCCATCGAGGTCCAGGCCGGCGACATCGACGTGCTCGGCCACGTCAACAACGTGACCTACGTCCGCTGGATCCAGGACGCGGCGGTCGCGCACTGGCGCGCGCTCGCGACGCCCGAGCAGCAGGCCGAGTGTGCCTGGGTGGTGGTGCGGCACGAGATCGACTACAAGCGGCCCGCCCGGCTGGGTGAGACCCTGGTCGCCGAGACCTGGGTGGGGTTGGCGGCCGGCCAGCAGTTCGAGCGCCACACGGAGATCGTGCGGGCCGACGACCGGAAGGTGATCGCGAGGGCCCGCACCCTGTGGTGCCCGATCGACCGAGTGACCGGGCGCCCCAAGCACGTCTCCGCCGAACTCCGTGCGCGTTTCTCGGTGATGGCGGAGTAGGGCAGCCGAGGTCCGCGGTCGGCAAGTGACGGTCGCCTAACGCCTCCGGCGCTATGTTGGAGCGAGCCCTGGAGGTGCTCGCCCGATGCGCACCTGCCGCGTGATCCGCCAACTGGCCCTTCTCCTCGCCGCCGCCTGTTGCGGCGCCCTCGTTCCGTCCAAGCCGGTTTCGGCCCAGAGCGTGCTCGGAGGCATCCGGGGCACGGTGATCGATTCGCTCGGCCCCGCGGCCGGCGTCCGCGTGTCCCTCGAGGGCTCGGCGTTCACGACGGTCACCGACGTCGGCGGCCGGTTCGCGTTGGACCACGTGCCGGCGGGCACGTACGTCGTGCGGGCCGAGCGGAGCCCGGCCGGGGAACAAACGGGCGAGGTCACGGCCGTGCGCGTCGCGGGCGACGCGACGGTCACCGTGGACGTTCGACTCGGGGAGCGCGGGGAAGTGGATGCGCGGGCCGAAGCCGAGGGCGGGCTGGCCACGAGCGCGCGCCGCAGCGGAGCGCAGCTCGCCGCGCTCCCGATCGACGATTCCCGGCAGGGCCTGGCGCTGATGCCGGGCGTCGAGGAGCGCGGCACCGAGCTGGGGATCGCCGCGTATCCGTCGCTCGAGATCCGGGGCAGCCCGGCGGACCAGACGGCGGTGTTCGTGGACGGGGCACCGGCGCGGTTCGAGACGTTCGGGACGTCGCTGCTGGCGCTGCCAGCGGGCGGCCTCTACGAGGCGTCCGTGGTCACGGGCGCGCCGGGCGCCTCCGTCGCCGAGGCGCGCGGCGCCACGGCCGCCTACGTGACGCGGGCCGGGGGGCCGCACTTCGAGGCGGGCCTCGCGGCCGGAACCGACGGGCCGTTTTCCCGGAACGCGACCGTGGGGTTCAACCACTTCGACGCCTTCGCGGGCGGTCCGGTGCCGCCGGTGGCCCACCTGACGTGGTTCGTCTCTGGCGCGCTGCTTGGCCAGTCGTCACAGTACCGCGGCCGCGGGGCCGACTCGGTGCCGACGTTCGCGCTCGCGGGCGTGGACACCGTCATGCCATACACGTTCGACAACCCCTCGAGCCCGGGTGGCGTCGACAGCGGGACCGCGGTGCTGCCGCGGTTCGCGCAGGCAAGTGGACGCTGCGGTCAACTGGGCAGCGCGAACAGTGCCACGGCGCAGCAGATCCACGGCAACTACGGGCTGGCCTGCCAGGGCCTGCGGCAGAGCCTCGACTGGACCACGAGCCGTCGGGCGCAGGCGAAGCTGCTGTACACCTACGGCGACGGGTCGAGCGTGAGCCTGTCGGGTCTGGCGAGCGACCTCCAGCAGCGGGACCCGCCGGGCGCGGCGCTCGCGGACAACGCGCTGTACACCGGCACCCGGGCGCACTCGCTGCTCGCCGTGCTCAACTGGAGCCACCGCTTGCGGCCGCTGGGCGGCTCGCTGACGCTGCTCGGCAACCTCGCGTTCGGATGGGACGGCGCGCAGGGAGGGCCGCTGGACGTCGCGTCCGAGGCGGCGACGACGGATCCCGCGATGGGGATCGAATTCTCGCCGCTGCGCTTCGCCGGACTCGAGGGGCTGCCGCTTCCGCTGACCGACGACGTCGTCCGGCAGATGCGGAACGGCACCTTCCGGCCGCCGTTCTACGGGCGCACCGACCTGGCGCCCTCCCAGCAGTTCCGCCTCAACCCCTACGGGGTGATGGGGGGCTGGCCGACGAGCGGGTTCGGCGGCGAGGCCACGGTCGCGTCGGAGTCGCGGGTCACCGGCCGGCTGGGCGCCGAGTGGCGGGCGACGCCCGCGCTGCTGGTCGCGGCGGGCGCCGATTACTCGCGCACCGACCTCTCGTTCTACGACGCGGCGATCGTCACCGGCCTCGCGTTCGACGGATTCCTCGCCCACCCGAGCCGGACCGGCCTGTTCGGGGAGGCGACGCTGGACGACGGGCCGTTCGTGCTCGACGTGGGCGCGCGCGCAGACCGGTACGTCACCGGCTCCGACTTCCCGAAGTACCCGGGCCGGATCTACTCCAACCCGGTCTGGAGTCAGGGCGACACCTCGTATGCCGCGCGCCTATCACGGACCTTCGACCCGGGGCGGACGCAGACCTTCGTGACGCCGAGGGTCCGGATCGGATTCCGGGCGGCGGAGCACACCTTCGCGCGCATCGGGGTGAGCCAGCAGGTGGAAGTGCCGCCGTACGCGATGCTGTTCGCGAACGTCAACACGGACCTGGCCGGCGCCGCGGGTGCAACCTCGTTCGGCCGCGACGTCAGCTACGTGACGTCCACCCTGATCGAGGGAGGGATCCACCACACGATCCGGACGGGGCTGTCGGTGGACATCTCGGCCTACACCAAGTCGAACGTGACGCCCTACGACTTCGCGGGCGAGTCGGTCTACGATCCGTACGTCGTCGGCCCGCCGAATCAGCCGAACGAGTCGCTGGTCCTGCTGGTGCCGAAGCTGGGCACGCGGGCCACCGGGGGCGAGCTGGTGCTCGAGTGGGGAGCCGGACGCCCGGTGAGCGGCCAACTGTCCTATTCGATCGAGCGCCTCCACCTGGTGATCGAGAACCTGGCGCCCGGCGAGGACGTCGTGGATCCGACCAATCACGTGATCGCGGGGACCCTGGTGCTGCGCGTCCCTGACGGCTGGCGGCCGCGGTCGGCCGTCGGCTCGGCAGCCCGGGGCCTGAGCGCCGCGATCACCGGCCGCCTCGCCAGCGGCGATCCATACACGCCGCTCCAGAACCAGGGCTCGGGCGTCGTGGCGCCCTACAATACGTTCGCGGGGAACCCGCAGGGCGAGCTGTTCAGCGCCAACCTGCCCTGGACCAAGGCGCTCGACCTCAGGGTGGCGAAGGCGGTCGAGGTGCGCGGCCGGCGCCTGTCGGTCTACGCGGAGGCGCGCAACCTGCTCGACCTCGACAACCTGGTGGGGCTGTTCGCGGAGACGGGCCAAGACGTGAACCCGCTGTTCCGCGCGGTGGTCGTCGCGCCGCAGGTGAACGGCCTGATGCAGGACGCGGGGGCGCTGTGGGTGCAGAAGCCGGTGACGGTGAACGGCGTCGCGCAGACGCTCTACGGGGTGGACCTGAGCGACTGCTCGAAGTACCCGCAGGGCTTCGGCGGCACGCGGGGCGCGGTGGACTGCATCGCGCTCCGGCGCGTGGAGGCCCGCTGGGGCAACGGCGACGAGTTCTACGACACCAACGAGATCAGCCGCGCCCTCACCGCCTGGTACGACAGCATGTACGGCACCTGGGCGTTCCACGGCCCGGCGCGCACGGCCCGGATCGGCATCGAGCTGGAGTTCTAGGCCCGGGGAGGCGAGCGCGCGGCGGGCGCCGTGCGCTCCCTCGATGTCCGGCCGCTACCCGGCGAAGGCCGGATCGCGCACGAAGTTGAACTGAAACTCCAGGTTGATCTCGTCCTCGATGCTGAGCAGGATCGGCACGCGGGGCTGGGTCATGCCGAAGTCCTCGAACGTCACCCGCGTCTGCGCGGTGCCCGCAAAGCCGCCGTCCTTCGCCACGGCGGTCACCAGCCACGTGGTCGGCTTGGTCACGCCGTGCACCGTCAGGTCTCCCACCAGCTCGAACGTGAAGCTGCCGGTGTCCGGCATCGGCGAGCGCATGCGGAGAAAGTCGGTGGGCACCAGCGTCGCGGTCGGAAACCGGTCGGTCTCCAGGGTGCGGTGCTGGACGTAGCGGTCGCGCATGTCGCGGTCGCTCTTCAGCGTGGTCAGGTTCACCGTGATCTTCGAGTCCTTCGCGACCGGCTTGCCGTCGGCCCCGACGACGATCGCGCCGCCGATGTCGCGCGTCGTGCCGATGGCGTCGTTGGGGAAGTCGAACGAGGCCAGCCGCTCGCGCACGCGCCAGCGGGCCTCGTTGCCGGAGGGGGCGAGCACGAGGCGGAACGGGGCGCCGGCCCGGGCGGGGGCCGGCCGGGCAGCCCGCCGTGGCGCGGGAGCGATCAGGGCGAGCAGCGCGAACGCCGCGGGAGCGGTTCTGACCATCGGCCTGCCTTCAGATTGAGGGTGCTGGACTACGCGCGAGCGCCGCGGCGCGTTGGCGCCGGCCGGCTCGCCCGTCTACCTTGGTCCATGGCTTTCACCGGTTTCGGCCTCGACGCGACGCTGCTCAGGGCGATTCGCGAGCTCGGCTTCACCCGTCCTACCCCGATCCAGGCGCAGGCGATCCCCCCGGCGATGGAGGGGAAGGACGTCCTGGCCTGCGCGATGACGGGGAGCGGCAAGACCGCCGCGTTCCTGCTGCCCATTCTCCAGCACCTGCGCCTCAAGCCTCGAGGGGTGACGCGCGCGCTGGTGCTGGCTCCGACGCGCGAGCTGGCGGCGCAGATCCACGAGCACCTCGAGGAGCTGGCGGTGCACACGCCGGTGACCGGCGCGGCCGTGTTCGGCGGGGTCGGGATGGAGCCGCAGGAGCACGCGTTCCGGAGCGGGGTGGACGTGATCATCGCCACGCCGGGCCGGCTGCTGGACCATTTCTCGCGGCCGTACGCGAAGCTCGAGCGGCTCGAGTACCTGGTGATCGACGAGGCGGACCGGATGCTCGACATGGGCTTCCTGCCGGACATCCGCAAGGTGCTGCGCCACATCCCGACCCGGCGCCAGACGCTGTTCTTCAGCGCCACGCTGCCCCCGGAGATCGTGCGGCTGGCCGGCGAGCTGCTGCGCCACCCGGTGACGCTCAACCTCGAGCGGAAGGCGGCGCCCGCGGTCGGCATCACGCAGGCGGTGTACCCCGTGGCCCGCGAGCTGAAGTCGGCCCTGATCGTCGAGCTGGTGAAGCAGGGAGTCGTGCACGACGCCATCGTGTTCACCCGCACCAAGCACCGCGCCAACCGGCTCTCGGAGTTCCTCACGAAGCACGGCCTCACCAACGCGAAGATCCACGGGAACCGCAGCCAGAACCAGCGCACCGAAGCGCTGGCGGGCTTCAAGAGCGGGAAGGTGAAGCTGCTGGTCGCGACCGACATCGTGGCCCGCGGCATCGACGTGGAGGCGCTGGGCCACGTGGTGAACTTCGACGTCCCCAACTCGCCCGACGACTACATCCACCGGGTGGGCCGGACAGCGCGGGCGGAGACCACCGGCGACGCCTTCACGTTCGTGTCGCCGGACGAGGAGGCCGAGCTGGCGGCGATCGAGCGGGCGGTCGGCCGGCGGCTGCCGCGGGTGACGCTGCCCGGCTTCGATTACAGCCGCAAGCCGACCGAGCGGCTGGAGGTGCCGCTGGCCGAGCGGCTGGCGGCGCACCGCGCCCAGCGGGCGGTGGCGCGCAGCCGCGTGCTCGGCAGGGCGGCAGGCCCCGGCCGGCCGGCCGCGCCCTCCGGCCCGAAGCCGCCCGCGCCTGCCGGCCCGCCGGCCGCCGCGCCGCCGCCGGCGTCGCGACTGCGCCGCTACCACCGGCGCGGGAAGTGAGCGGGCCGCGCGTGGCCCCCGGCGTCCGGAGGTCGCAGGCGCGTGACCACGGCGGCGCGCGTAGATTGCACCCATGAGTGGCTACAAGGTCGAGCAGCACCGCATCACCCACCGCGGGCGCGGGTTCCACTTCGTGTCGTACGACGGTGCGCCGGGGAACCCGGCCCGGGATCTGCCGGCCACCGAGCCGACCTGGTACATGATGGGCGCGGGCAAGCGCTGGGCGGTCATGCCGCACCGGGTGGGCCAGGATCCCGTCGAGGTGGACCGCCTGTTCGTGGAGTGGCTCGACCGCCACGTCTTCGTCTAGAGCCGCCGCCGGGATGCGGGCCGTGGGCCCGCGGCGGCGTCCCCCCGGAACTCGGTCCAGCAGGTGCGGCGATGATGAACACCGGTCTCGCCGAACGCATCGTCCTGATCACCGGCGCAAACTCGGGCATCGGCGCGGCGACCGCGCTCGCCTTCGCGAGCCAGGGCGCCGCGGTGGCCGTCCACTATCTCGGCTCCGCGCCGGCGCCGCCGCCGCGGGTGAAGTACGAGCACGACGCGCCGGGCCGGCCGGCCGCCGACGCGCTGGTGCGCCGGATCGCGGACGCCGGCGGCCGCGCGGCGGCGTTCGCCGCCGACCTGATGGTGCCGGCGGCGATCCCCGCGCTGTTCGACCGGGTCACCGCCGATCTCGGCTCGGTCGAGATCCTGGTCAACAACGCCGCCCACTGCGAGACGCCGGACACGATCGGCTCGATCACCGCCGAGACGATCGACCGCCACTTCGCGGTCAACACCCGGGCCCCGGTGCTGCTCGTGGCGGAGTTCGCGCGCCGCTTCGACGTGCGCCGCGGAAGGGGCGGGCGGGTGATCAACGTCAGCACCGACTGGGCCCGCGCGTTCGCGGGGGAGATCGCCTACGGGGCGAGCAAGGCGGCGCTGGAGGCCTTCACCCGCAGCCTCGCCATGGAGCTCGGGCCGTCGGGCATCACGGTCAACGCCGTGGCCCCGGGCCCGGTGCAGACCGGCTACATCACGCCCGCGCTCGAGCGCGAGATCCTGCCCACGATCCCGCTGCGCCGCATCGGCAAGCCGGAGGACGTCGCGGCCGCCGTGGTCTTCCTCGCGTCGGAGCAGGCGGCGTGGATCACGGGCCAGGTCATCCAGGTCGCGGGCGGCCACGCGCTGTAGGCCCCGGCGCCGATACCCCCGAGCAGCACTAGGCAATGGCGCGCGGGAGCCGCCTAACGCCCGCGTGACGCCCGGACGCATCATTGGAGCCCACCGCAACCGGGCCCGGACCCATGCTGCACCTGCTGCTCGCCGCCGCGCTGCTCGCTCCCCAGGAGCCCCTGCCGCCTCCGCCGCCCCAGCGCGCCACCACCGAAGCGCTGCACGTCTACCTGGACTGCAGCATGTGCGACTTCGACTTCTTCCGGACCGAGATCACCTTCGTCAACTGGGTGCGCGACCGCCACGATGCCCAGGTGGACATTCTCGTCAGCACCCAGGGCACGGCCGCGGGAGGCACGGAGTACACGCTGACCTTCATCGGCCAGAAGGAGTTCGAAGGCCGAGCCGACACGCTGCGCTACGTGTCCCGCCCGGCGGAGACGGACGACGCGGTGCGCCGGGGGCTGGCGCACGCCATGTCGCTCGGCCTGGTGCGCTACGCCGCGCAGACGCCGCTGGCGGACGAGCTGGAGGTGCGGCGCGCCGGCCTGCCTCCCGGTGCGGGACCCGCGCAGCACCCGCACGACCCGTGGAACTACTGGGTGTTCAGCGTGGGCACCTCGGCGAACGCGAATGGAGACGCTTCGGACCGATACAGCTACTACTCGGCGCAACTGTCGGCGAACCGGATCACGGAGTCCTGGAAGACGCTGCTGAGCGTGTACGGGAGCTGGACGCGGAACGCGTACCAGGTGCCGGACAGCCTCGGCAACCTCTACTGGTTCGTGAGCCCGACCCACACCTTCACCTTCTCGGGCACGCTGGTCCGCAGCCTCGGCAGGCACTGGTCGGCCGGCGCGCAGGCGAGCGCCCTGTCGTCGACCTATTACAACCGCGACTACAACTTCGTCGTGGGCCCGGCGGTGGAGTACGATCTGTTCCCGTACGAGCAGTCCACCCGCCGGCAGCTGCGGTTCCTGTACGCGGTCAACCTCGAGCGCGACGCGTACGACCAGCTCACCCTCTACGGGAAGACCGCCCAGACGATGCCGAATCACGCCCTCACGGCAGCCCTCTCGCTGCGCGAGAAGTGGGGTACGGTGTCGCTCTCGCTCAACGGCACCCAGTACCTGAGCGACCTCAGCAAGTACGACGCGGGGCTCTACGGCGGGTTCACGGTGCAGCTGGTGCGCGGCTTGTCCGTGGGCGCGTCCGGCAACTACAGCGCGGTGCACGATCAGCTGTACCTGCCGGCGGCTGGTGCGACCTCCCTCGAGATCGTGGCGCGCCAGCGGCAGCTGGCGACGCAGTACACCTACTACGTGTACTACTCGATCACCTACACCTTCGGCTCGATCTTCAACAACGTGGTGAACCCGAGGTTCGGCGCGAGCGGGAGCGGCAGCTCGAGCTGCTTCTGCTTCTAGGCGTCGGCGCGGTTGGGCGCCGCGGTCAGGCGGCCGGCGTGGCTTCGACGCGCGGGGCCGCGCCCACGTCGCGGGGCGGCGCGGCCCGGCGGCTCCGGGCCGGCACGAAGCGCAGCGCCAGCAGCGCCACCAGGACCACCGCGTAGCGGGTCGGCACGGTGTGGTCGGCCTTCACCTCCCACACGAAGTGCACGATCCCCCCCAGCGCCGCCAGGTAGACCAGGCTGTGCAGCGTCTTCCAGCGCTTGCCGAGCCGCCGGACCATCGCGGCGCTCGACGTGAAGGCCAGCGGGATCATCAGGAGGAAGCTCGCGAACCCGACGGTGATGTAGGGCCGCTTGGCGAGGTCCTGCCCGATGTACTTGATGGCGAAGAACTGGTCCACGCCGAACCAGGTCAGGAAGTGCAGGCAGATGTAAGTGAAGGCGAACAGCCCGAGCATCCGGCGGTAGCCGCCGAGCACGTTCCAGCCGGTCAGGCGGCGCAGCGGCGTGATGGACAGGGTCGCCACCAGCAGGGTCAGGCCCCAGATGCCGAGACGCAGCTCCGTGGCGCGGATCGGCTCGGCGCCGAGCCGGCCGCCGAGGGCGTCCGCGAGCAGGACGGCGAGCGGGACGAGGCACGCCACGAACAGCGCGGCCTTGACGGCCCGCCGGGCGGCGCGCGGGGTCACGCGGTCCTCAGAAGAACCGCCGCAGATCCATCCCGGCGTACAGGGACGCCACCTGGTCGCCGTACCCGTTGAACATGAGCGTGGGGCGGCGGAAGAACTCGCCGATGCGCCGCTCGCGGGCCTGGCTCCAGCGCGGATGGTCCACGTCGGGGTTCACGTTGGCGTAGAAGCCGTACTCGTTGGGCACGGCCACGTTCCAGGTGTTCAGCGGCTGCGTCTCGACGAACCGGATCCGCACCAGCGACTTGGCGCTCTTGAAGCCGTACTTCCACGGCACGTGGATGCGGAGCGGCGCGCCGTTCTGGTTGGGCAGCGGGCGGCCGTAGAGCCCGGTCACCACCAGCGTCAGCGGGTGCATCGCCTCGTCCATGCGCAGGCCCTCGACGTACGGCCACGGCAGGACGTCGCTGCGCTGGCCCGGCATCTGGCTGGCGTCGAGGAGGGTGGTGAACTCCACGAACTTGGCGCGCGAGGTGGGGCGGAACCGCTCGATCAGGTTCCGCAGGGGGAACCCGTTCCACGGGATCACCATGGACCACGCCTCGACGCAGCGATGGCGGTAGATCCGCTCCTCGATCGTCTGTCCGCGGAGCAGGTCGTCGAGGTCGTACTGGCCGGGCTTCGCGATCTCGCCCGAGACGTCCACCTTCCACGGCCGGGTCCTGAGGCCGCCGGCGTTCGCCGCCGGATCCTCCTTGCCGGTGCCGAACTCGTAGAAGTTGTTGTAGTGGGTGATGTCCTGGTACGAGTTGGGCTTGTCGTCGGCGCGGGCGCGGCTGGTGCGCGCGAGTCCGACGGCGGGCAGCGCGGCATCCAGCGCCACGAAGCCCGCGGCTGCGAGGAACGCGCGCCGGCCGAAGTACGCGCGCTCCGGCGTGATTTCCGAGGATCGAATGTCTGGCGCCCGGCGTATGAGCACGGCAGGTCTCCGGCTGCTGGACCGATGGGATGGCTGGCGGAGAGTAATACCGGGATGGCATCGGCCGGGTTCCCGGCGGATTGACAGCGGTGCTCCGGGCCCGTAACGTCGCCCGGTGCTGTTCCTCAAGCTGATCCAGCAGCTCGTCAAGGCCCTCAACTCCGACGGCACGCCGGGACAGGTGGCCGCCGGGATCGCGCTCGGCGCGGTGTTCGGCCTCACGCCCCTGATGAACCTGCACAACCTCGTGCTGTTCGGGTGCGCGCTCATCTTCAACCTCTCGTTGCCGGGCGTCTTTCTCGGCTGGACGCTGGCGGTGCCCGTGGGCTTCGCCCTCGACCCGGTGTTCGACGCCGTGGGCTCCGCGCTGCTGGGCGCGCCGGCGCTGCGGGGCCTGTGGACGGCGCTCTACAACCTCCCGGTGGTGCCCTTCACCAACTTCAACAACTCGGTGGTCCTCGGCAGCTTCGTGGTCTGGGTGGTGCTGTTCCTCCCGCTGTTCTTCCTGGCGCGCTGGGCGGTGGCGAAGTACCGGGAGCGCGTCTACGAGCGGCTGCGGAGCATGCGCCTCTTCCAGGCGGTGACCGCGTCGGGGTGGTACTCGACCTACAAGTCGCTCACCGGGTGGAAGCTGTGAGGATCTTCCGCTGGAAGGCGGTGATCCCGCTCGGGTTGTTCGTCCTGCTCGTGGTTCTGTGCTGGACGCTGTTCGTGGATCGCCTGATCCGGCTCGGCATCGAGGCCGGCGGGACGGCGGCGGTCGGCGCCAGGGTCGAGCTGAAGTCGGCGCGGCTCCACCTGTTCCAGGCCTCCCTCGTGCTCCGTGGCCTCGCCGTGACCAACCCGCGCGAGCCGATGAAGAACCTGTTCGAGGTGGACGAGCTGAACCTGGACATCCACCTCCGGGCCCTGCTCGAGAAGAAGTTCGTGGCCGAGACGGTGGCCGTGCGCGGGCTGAGGTTCGGCACCGCGCGGACGGTGTCGGGGGCGCTGCCGGCCAAGAAGGCCGCCGCGGCGCCGGGCGGCGGAGCGGCGGTCCAGTCCGAGGTCGACGACTGGGCGCACCACGTGAAGCTGCCCTCGCTCGACCTGCAGGGCCTCGGCAAGGCGGTCAACGTCGCCGGGGTGAGCCCCGAGAGCCTGCACACGATCGCGCAGGCGCGGGCCATCGCGGCCAGGGGCGATTCGCTCCAGGGCTCGCTGGGGCGACGGGTCGCCGCGGCGGATCCGCGGCCGGTGGTGGACTCCGCCAAGGCGCTGATCGCGCGGCTGGGGAGCACGGACCTCCGGCGCCTGGGCCTCGCGGGCGCCCGGGACGCGGCGACGTCGGTGCGCACGACGCTCGGCGCGGTGAAGGCCTCCCGCGACCGGCTCACGGCGCTGCAGCGCGACGCGACGGCGCAGGTGGATTCGCTGCGGCAGCAGGTGACCGCGCTCGACCGGGCGCGGGCCGACGACTACGCCTACGCGCGCCGGCTCGTGCAGGTGCCGTCGCTCGATCCCAAGGACATCTCCGCCGCCCTGTTCGGACCGGCCGCCCTCGAGCGTCTCGTGCCCACGCTGCTGTGGACGCGACTCGCGGACCGGCACCTGCCGACCGGCGCGGCACCGCAGAAGAAGGCGGGCCCCAGGCGGGTCCGGATGGCCGGCACGACCTTCGTGTTCCCGATGCTGCACCGCTACCCGTCGTTCCTGGTCGAGTTCGCCGAGGGGAGCTTCGAGCTGGGCGGCGGCACGACGATGGCGGGCCAGTACCTGGGGCGCGTCACCGGCGTGACGACCGAGCCCGCGGTCTACGGCAAGCCGCTCACCTTCCTGGCGGGCCGCAGCGGCGCCGTCTCCGGCCCGCAGCGCATCGAGGTCTCCGGCTCGCTGGATCACACCGGTGCGGTCCCGCACGACGTGGTCTCCGCCGATCTCGCCGGCGTCCGGCTGCCGGCCTTCGATCTGGCGGCCGCCAGCGCACGGATGGATCTCAGGACGGGCGCGGTCAATCTCGCACTGGCGCGCACGGGCGACAGCCTGCGCGGCCGCTGGCTGGTGCGCTCGGACAGCGTGGGCTGGACCCGGCTGGGCGACACGGCGGCCGCGAGCGGCGGGACGCCGGCGCTCGGCAGCCGCGCCTGGCTCGACGCCCTGGTGTGGCACGCGGTGTCGTCGCTCAAGAACGTGGAGGTCGAGGCGTCCCTCTCGGGGCGGCTCGCCTCCCCGAGCGTGGACGTGTCCTCCAACGTCGGCGGCCAGGTCGCGACCGCGCTGCGCCAGGCGGTGTCGGCCGAGCTGAGCAAGGCGGAGGCACAGGTGAAGGCGAGGGTGGACAGCCTGGTGTCCCAGCAGGTGGGCGCGGCGAAGAGCAAACTGGCGGCGCTCGACACCGGACCCCTCAAGAGCCTCACCGACGACCAGGGCCAGCTGAACGCGGTCGAGGCGCAGCTCCAGCAGAAGCTGCGGAGCCTCACCGGCGGGATCCCCGGCCTGCGCCTGCCCTGACCGCGTGATCACCGGCGTCGCGCAGATCGCGCTGGTGGTGCACGACCTCGAGAAGGCGGTCGCGTTCTATCGCGACACGCTCGGCCTCACCCTCCTGTTCCAGGTGCCGAGCGCGGCGTTCTTCGACTGCGGGGGCACGCGCCTGATGCTGGCGCTGCCGGATCCCGGCCACCCCGAGCTGGACCATCCACCGTCCATCGTCTACTTCCGGGTGGCCGACATCGCCGCGACCTGCGGCACCCTGCAGGGGCGCGGGGCGAGGCTCGAGGGCGAGCCGCACGTCGTCGGCCAGTTCGAGGGGCGCGACGTGTGGCTGGCGCACTTCTACGACAACGAGGGCAACCTGCACGCGCTGACGAGCGAGGCCCCCCGGGGAAAGTGATCAGGTCATGAAGTGACGTGGCGTTGAGGAGGAAGCCGCCCGCCGGCGTTGCGCCCGGGCGCCCGCCGCCCCAGCTTCAGGGCCATTCCACGACAGTCCATCTCCGAGCCGCAAACCCACGGGAGGCTTCATGCAGGCCCTGCTGGTCGCGCTGCGTCTGCTCCACATCGTCCTGGGCGTGTACTGGGCTGGTGCCATCTTCTTCTTCGTCACCTTCGTCCAGCCGAGCATCAGGGATGCCGGCCCGGACGGGATGAAGGTCGCCCAGCAGATCATCCGGCGGGGCTACCTCAACATCGTGCCGGCCATCGCCGGCCTGACCATCCTGGCGGGGCTGACCCTCTACTGGCTGGATGCCCGGGCGATGCGCGGCGTGTGGATGTCGTCGGGGACGGGGCGGACCTTCACGCTGGGGGCGGCGGCGGCGCTCGCCGGCTTCGCCGTCGGCATGGCGGTAGTGCGGCGCTCGATGCTGCGGGTCGTCGCGCTGGGGCAGACGCTGCCCCAGCTGGCCGAGGGGCCGGAGCGCCAGGCGCGGATGGTGGAGATCGACCGGCTGCGCGCTCGCGCGACCAGCGGCGCACAGTGGGTGGCCGGGCTGCTCCTGGTCGCCGCGGCGGCCATGGCCGTCGCCCGATACGTCTGAGGCGGGGAGAGCGGCAGCGTCTCGAGCGGGCGTGACGAGCGCCCGCCAGCGACTGCTGCTCCTCAGCAACTCGCGCAACGCCGGGCAGGGCTACCTCGAGCACGCCGGGGACGTCATCCGGGCCTTCCTGGGTCCGGCGGTGAAGACGGTCCTGTTCGTGCCGTACGCGGCGGTGCGGGTCTCGTACGACGCGTTCGCCGCGTCGGTCGGCATCCGGCTGCGGGAGTGGGGCTACCGCATCGAGTGCGTCCACCTCCGGAGCGATCCGGCGGCGGCGGTGCAGGGCGCCGAGGCGGTGATGGTGGGCGGGGGCAACACGTTTCAGCTCCTCAAGGCGCTCTACGAGCACGGCCTCGTCGAGGCCCTCCGGGCCCGGGCCCGGTGCGGCACCCCGTACGTGGGCTGGAGCGCCGGCGCCAACGTGGCCGGGCCGAGCATCAGGACGACGAACGACATGCCCATCGTCGAGCCGCCGAGCTTCGCGGCGCTGGGCCTCGTGCCGTTCCAGATCAACCCGCACTACACCGACGCGGTGATCCCGGACCACGCGGGCGAGACGCGCGCCGAACGGCTCCTGGAGTTCGTCACCGCGAATCCGGGGGTGAGCGTCGTCGGCTTGCGCGAGGGCAGCATCCTCCGGGTGGAAGGCGGGGCGCTCGAGCTGTTGGGGAGCAAGCCGGCCCGCGTGTTCGTGGGCGGGCGCGAGCCGACCGAGCACGAGCCGGGCGCATCGCTGCAGTTCCTAATGGAGTAGCGCGGCGCGGCGGACCTGGCCCGTTCGCTGGCCCGTTCGGAACACTGTGTGTGCAGACCCGCGCAGTCGGAGAGAGGGCGGCGAGGCGACCGAGGCTCATCCCCTACACCCTAACACCTTACACCCAATGGAGTTGCGCGATGTGAGCCGATCCGCGCCTCCCATGGCCCCACTCCTGCCATAGTGAGGGTCGAGACGATGAAGCACCGACCGTAACGCAGGCAGGAGAAGACCATGACTCAGCCCATCGCGCGAGAGCACTCCGCGCAGACCAACCCCGCCGTTCCGCAGCGCGGTCTCGAGCTGCCCGCCGCCGTCGCGATGTCCTGGTCGCTGGCGACCGGGATGCTCCTGGGCGGCGCCGCCGTCGTCGCCATGATCGCGACCGACCGCATGAGCGGCCACCTGCTGCTGCTGGGGAGCGCGGTCCTGTTCGCCATCGGCGCCGCGGTCGGGCTCGTGCACGGCGTGATCCTCGGCATCGCCGGCCGTCCGGAGGGCACGACGCCGCGCCAGGCCGTGGGCGCGATGCTGCACGGTCTGTTCTACTATCCGTTCGGCCTGCTGCTCTCCTGGGCGGTGGCCGGCTGGGTGGCCGCGATGCCGCTCGCCCTGCTTGGGCACCACGTCATCGGCACCGTGATCTCGGCCCTGGCCTGGGTCGCGATGGCCGCGACCGCGTACTTCGCGGGCAGCACCGGCCTGCACGCCCTGACCCTGGCGTACCGCCGCTGGCCGGACCGGGTACCCGGGACGATCATGGTGGGCGCCACGCTCGTGGCGCTCCTGGTGGCGTTCGCGATCCAGCCCCCGACCATCTGGTTCACCGACGTGCGGCTGACCTACCCCGGCGCGGTCGTGCTCGCGCTCGGCGCCACGTTCTGGTTCTACGGTCCCATCATCACCGCGGGACTCGCGGTGCTGCGCCGGGCGATGCCGCTGTTCCCCGCGTCGCGCGTGCTCGACCGCGTCCACGCGTCGAAGGGCATCGCGCTCAGGGCCGGCCTCGCCATCGGCGCCGGCATCCTGGTGGCCGCGCTCGCGGCGCCGTTCCACAAGGGCGCCCTCGGCCTGCCCACCGACGTCGAGCGCGTCGGCTTCCTGCCCGCGATGGGCCTGGCCGTCGCCAACGCGGTCACCGACGAGCTGTTCCTCCGGTTGTTCGTGTTCACCGCGGCGCTCGCGCTCGCGGTGCGGCTGCTGCCCAAGGACCGGACCTGGGCCGTCTGGCTCGCCATCGGGGTGGCCACGGTCGCGGACCTGCTGCTCCACTGGCCGGACATGACGGCGCTGGGCCTGCCGGGCTTGTCGACAACGCTCGCCTACGCCGTGGCCCGGATGGCAATCCCAGCCGTTCTGTTCGGTTATCTCTATTGGCGGCGCGGACTTGGGACGGCTGTGGCGGCGCACGCAGCTGCCGGAGCTGCAGTCGGGCTTCTGGCCCTCTAGTCCCAGCCGTTGTACCAGTCAGCGCAATCCGCGTGCAAGACGGCACGCGGATTGCGCTTTTTGGGCCAGGCATGACACTCAGCGACCTGTCGATCCGGGCCAAGGTCCTGTGGACCGCGTTGGGGGCACTGCTCGTGGTCCTGGGCGTGGCGACGACGCTCTCACTCCGGTACTGGGAGCGGGAGCAGCTGGCGCTGACGAGCGAGCACGCGCTGATGGCCGTGGCGGCGGCACAGGGCCCGGTGGAGGCGGCGCTGGCGCACGGGCAGGTCGGCCAGGTGCGGGAGGAGCTTCGGCGGCTGGTGGCACGGCCGCCGGCGCTCGGCTACCGCCTGGTGGCGGCGGACGGCACGGTTCTGCTCTCGAGCGACTTCGGCGAGGAGGCGCGGCGGCGCCCTGGCCGAGCGCTGCCGAGCCCCTGGGACATTCCGCCCGAGGGGCAGGTGCTTGGCGGGCGCGGGGATTCGACCCTGAGCGCGGTGATCGCGGTCGGCGGGGTCGGGGGGCCGGGCGGCCGGGCGACCCTGGAGCTGGTGTTGAGCGTGAGCCGGATCGACGCCGCGATCCGGCGCGGGCGGATCTACGGGCTGGTGCTGACCGCGCTGCTGTGTCTCGCCTACGCGGTCGTGCTGGGGGCGATGATGGAGCGCGAGGTCGTGATCCCGATGCGG
Source organism: Gemmatimonadales bacterium (assembly GCA_035502185.1). Taxonomy (NCBI): domain Bacteria; kingdom Pseudomonadati; phylum Gemmatimonadota; class Gemmatimonadia; order Gemmatimonadales; species Gemmatimonadales bacterium. Next base: position 12,077 of record DATJUT010000111.1, on the reverse strand, counting down.
AAGATGCGGCGCGGGATCGCGCGGGCGAGTGCGGGAGAGGAAGGCGTGCGCATCGGCCTCACCCGCCACGACGAGCTGGGCCGCCTGGGCGCCTCGGTGGACCGGCTGCTCGAGAAGGACGAGCAGGCGGTGCGGCTGGCGGCGCAGCAGCAACGCACGCTCACGGAGCAGGCGGGATTCGCCGAAGTGGGGGCGCTGGCCGCGCAGGTGGCGCACGAGATCAAGCGGCCGCTGGCGGGCATCAAGAGCGCCATGGAGCTCATCGCGCAGGAATATGCGATGAGCGACGCGGAGCGGCGGCTCCTGGTGCGGGTCGAGGACGAGCTGCAGCACGTGGACGAGACCGTCCGCGATCTGATGAGCCTGGCGCGCCCCGTGGGACTCAACACCCAGACGCTGGATCTGCACGCCGTCATCAACGGCGCGCTGGCGCGGCTGTCCGGGCTTCCGGGCGCCGACCGGGTGAAGGTCGAGCGGGTCTACGACCCGGGTGTCCCGCCACTCGTGGGCGATGCGGCGCGGTTGGAGCAGGCGATCCTGAACCTCTCGGTCAACGCCGTGGAGGCGATGGGCGAAGGCGGGCGACTGACGATCACGACCCGGCTGGCCGACGGTGCGGTCGCGATCGACGTGCGCGACACCGGCTCCGGCATCGCGCCCGAGAATCTCGAGCGCGTGTTCAAGCCGTTCGTGTCCACCAAGCCGCTGGGCACGGGGCTCGGGCTGCCGCTGGTGGCGCGGGTCGTGGCGGCTCACGAGGGCCGCATCACGGTCGAGAGCGAGGTCGGCCGCGGCACCACCTTCCACATCCACCTGCCGGTCAAGCCCGGCGTGGCGAAGCAGGGCGGGGAGGCGTAATGGCCGGCGAACGGCTGTTGGTCCTGGAAGACGATCCCCTGCTGCTGAGCGTGCTGGCGGAGCGGCTGGGACGCGAGGGGCTGGAGGTGACCTCCGCATCCACCCTGGCGGATGCCCGCAAGGCGCTGGACGCCGCCGATCAGGACGTGGCGCTGATCGACCTGCGCCTGCCCGACGGCGAGGGGCTGTCGTTGCTGCGGGAATACGCGCCGAAGGGCGACACGGTCTGGGTGGTGATGACGGCCCACGCGACCGTGAGCTCGGCGGTGGAGGCCCTGAAGCTCGGGGCGAAGGACTATCTGGAGAAGCCGTTCACGCTCGACCGCGCCGTGGCGACGATCAAGCAGGCGCTGGAAATGACGGCGCTGCGCCGCGAGGTGGCGGCGCTCCGCGACCGCAGCTCGCACGCCGGCACCACCGTGATCGGCGAATCGCCGGCCATGCGGCGCGTTTTCGAGCTGGTCGAGCGGCTGGCCGCGGTGGACGCGACCACGGTGCTGATCGAGGGGGAGAGCGGAACGGGGAAGGGCGCCATCGCGCAGGCGCTGCACCGGCTCAGCAAGCGGTCGAACGGACCCTTCGTGAACGTGACCAGCTCGGCGCTGCCCGAGACGCTGATGGAGTCCGAGCTGTTCGGGCACGAGAAGGGCGCGTTCACCGACGCGCACGCGGCCAAGCGCGGCCTCGTGGAAATGGCGGACGGCGGCACGCTGTTCCTCGACGAGGTGGGCGAGCTCACGCCGGGCGTGCAGGCGAAGCTGCTGCGGTTCATCGAGGAGAAGACGTTCCGGCGCCTGGGCGGCACCCGCGACCTGGTGGTGGACGTGCGGATCGTGACCGCCACCAACCGCGACCTGGCGGCGGAAGTGGCCAGCGGGCGGTTCCGCGCGGACCTGTTCTACCGGCTGCGCGTCATCCCGATCACGCTGCCGCCCCTGCGCGAGCGGCGCGAGGACATCCTGCCGCTGATCAAGCACTTCGTGGCGCACTTCGACCGCGAGTTCGGCAAGAAGGTGCGCGAGATCACGCCGGAGGCGCAGGCGATGCTCGCCGCCTACCCGTGGCCGGGCAACGTGCGCGAGCTGAGGAACGTGATCGAGCGCGCCGTGCTGCTGGCGGACGGCGAGGCCGTCGGGCCCCGCGAGCTGCCGCCCGAGGTGGCGGCGCCGATGGCGCAGCCGGTGGCGGCGGCCGCGCTGCCCTCGGACGGCGTCAAGCTCGACGAGGTGGAGCGCCGGCTGCTGGTCGAGGCCCTGGACCGGGCGCACGGCAACCAGTCGCACGCCGCGGCGCTGCTCGGCCTGAGCCGGCACCAGGTGCGCACCCGGATGAAGCGCCACGGGCTCATGGCCCTGGCCCTGCTCGTGCTCGCCGCCGCGCCGGCGGCGCGGGCCCAGCGGGCCGCGGGCGGCCGCGGCGCGGCCGCGGTCCCGTCCCTCACCTGCCTCCGCTGCCACGGGTCGCGGGAGTTCCTCGAGCAGGCGGTGCCGCGCGGCCAGTTCCGCCTCTCCCTGGTGGTGGCGCCGGACACGGGCGGAGGCCGCGCCCACGCGAGGCTGGCGTGCGTCGCCTGCCACGTCGGCGCCCTCGAGTTCCCGCACCGGCCCGAGGCCGCGACGCCGATCGCCTGCACCAGCTGCCACGCGGCCGTGAGCGAGACGCTGCACGCGAGCGTGCACGGTGAGGGGAAGGGCGTCGCCTGCACCGAGTGCCACGGTGCCCACCAGGTCGGCGCCGTGGCCTGGCTCGCGACGGCGCCGGGCCGCGCGGCGCTGAACGCGGCGTGCGCGGCGTGCCACGCGCACAAGCTGCCGGCGCCGGGCGACGTGCACGCGAGCGCGGCCGGGTGCATGGACTGCCACGGCGGTCACGCGATCGAGCCGCTCCACGACCCGGAGACCCACGGCGTGCCGCTCGCCGTGGCGCGGCGCTGCGCCGCGTGCCACCCGGCCGAGGCCGCGCAGTACTGGCTGGACGCGCACGGCCAGGCCGTGCTGAGCGAGGCCGGCAGCCCGGCGCCCCTGGGCGGCGACACCGCGGCGACGTGCGTGGACTGCCACCAGGGCCACGCGGTGCGCGTGCCCGCCGACAGCGCGGCGCACTTCGGCTTCGCCGAGACGTGCACCCGCTGTCACGCGGCGTACGGCGCCACGTTCCGCGAGAACTACCACGGCCAGGCCACGCAGGTGGGTTCCCGGCGGGCGGCGCTGTGCGCCAACTGCCACACGGCCCACGCGATCTACCCGGCCTCGGACCCGCGGTCGTCGGTGTCGGCGGGGCGGCGGCTCGCCACCTGCCGCCGCTGCCATCCGGCGGCGAGCGGCCGGTTCGCCGACTACCGACCCCACGCCGATCCGACCAGCGCGGCGCGGAACCCGGGCCTGTTCGCGCTGTGGCTGGCGATGGTGGTGCTGCTGGCCGGCGTGACGGCCGTCTACCTGGTGCACGCGGTGCTGGTGTCGCGCCGCACCGCGATCGAGCGGAGGGCCGCGCCGTGACGCGCAAGGACGTCTTCTTCGACGGGGTCGCGCTCGACGCCGCGCACCGCGGGCGGGGGCCCTACATCTGGCGGTTCACCGTCGGGCAGCGCGTCCTGCACGGAGTGCTGGTGGTGGCGTTCTTCGTGCTGGCGTTCACGGGGCTGCCACTGCGCTTCAGCTGCGTGGTCTGGGCGCCGAAGCTGATGGCGCTGTGGGGCGGGGCGCGCACGGCGGGCTTGATCCACCGCTGGGCCGGCGGCGTCGTGCTGGCATGCTTCGCCGGCTACCTGGGCTACGCGGCCGTGGCGCTGGCGCGCGCGCGCGACCGGCGCGCGCTGCTGTGGGGGCCGGAGTCGATCCTGCTCGGGCGGCGCGACTTCCGCGAGTTCTGGCAGATGCTGCGCTGGGCGGTCGGGAAGGGCGAGCGGCCGCGGTTCGGGCGGTACAGCTACCGCGAGAAGTTCAACTACCTGATGGTGTTCCTCGGCCTGGGCGTGATCGCGGCGACCGGGCTGCTGCTGTGGTTCCCCGAGTTCTTCGGGCGGTTCCTGCCGGGCGTGGTGTTCAACGTCGCGACCATCGTCCACTCCTACCAGGTGATGCTCCTGGCCGCGCTGATCGTGGCGTACCACTTCTTCGACGTGCACCTGCGCTCCACCAAGTTCCCGCTCGACGGGGTGATGGTCACGGGGCGGGCGACCCTGGGTTACATGGAGGAGGAGCATCCGCTCGTGGCCGAGGCCCTGGGCGACGTCGCGGCGCAGGCCCCGAGCGCGCGCGCGGTCGCGGACCGCGTGGCGCCGCCGGCGCCGCGCTGGCTCGGCGTGCTGAGCGCGGCGTCGGGGATGCTGTTCCTCGCGCTGGGCGTGCTGCTGATCGTCCTGGGGCTGTGGGACGTGCTGTGCTAGGTCGGGCGCTCCGGCTAGTGGTGCTCGCGGCGGCGCTGGGGCGCGGCGCCCTGGCCCAGAATGCGGCGGACCGGATGGCCAGCTCGCAGTGCGAGCGGTGCCACGCGGACCGTGAGCAGCTGGCGCGGCGGGCGCCGGCGGGCTGGAACGCCGACTCGCTGTTCGTCAGCCGCGACGTGCTGGCAGGCTCGGTGCACGCCTCGGTGCCGTGCGTGCGGTGCCATCCGATCCCCGGGCTGGCGATGCATCCCGGCGAGGCGCGCACCAGCGTGCCGTGCGGCACCTGCCACGCGAAGGAGGACTCACTGTGGCGCGCCGGGCCGCACGGCGGGCGGGCCGGGCTCAAGGAGGCAGCCTGCACCGCCTGTCACGGCGTGCACGACGTGCGGCCGGCCCGGGAGCTGGAGCGCGGCGCCGGGGCGGCGCTGCTGGTCACGCGGTGCGTGAGCTGCCACGAGTCGCGGGCGTTCGCGCCCGACGACGTGCACCGCGGCCGGGTGACCTGCGCGGCCTGCCACGGCGCCCACATGATCCAGCCGGTGCGCGACCCCGCGACCCACGGCATCGCGATCGGCATCGCGCAGCGCTGCGCGGTGTGCCACGACTCGGTGGCGGCGCAGGAGTTCGGGGACGTCCACGGCGTCACGGCGCGGGCGCAGGCGGCGATGCGCGGCCCGCTGGCGGGCGACACCGCGCCCACCTGCGTCTCGTGCCACGGCGGGCACGGGATGCAGCCCGCGCACGCGCTGCAGCGCGAAGTGGCGCTGGTGGACCGCTGCGCCTCGTGCCACAAGCACGAGGGCAAGACCTACGCGGACACCTACCACGGCCGCGCCACGCGGCTGGGCTACTACCGGGCCGCGCGCTGCAACGACTGCCACGGGTCGCACCAGATCTTCCCCTCGAGCGACCCGCGCGCCTCCACCTCGGCGGGCCGCCTGGTGGCGACCTGCGCGCGCTGCCACGCGTCGGCGGCCCGGCCGAGCTTCGTGTCGTACCGCGCGCACCCCCGTCCCATGGACATCCGCGACAACCTGGCCGTGTTCGGGGCGTGGGTGCTGATGAACGTGATCCTGTTCTTCACTTTCACGGTGTTCGGCATCCACACCGTGCTGTGGCTGGCGCGCCTGCTCGAGATCAAGTGGCGGGAGCGCCGGCGCCGCCGCGAGCTGGGACTCGACGACGAGCCGGCCGCCGCGCCGTCGATCGACTCCGCGGCGCGGGGCCGCGGTCCCTACGTGTGGCGGTTCCGCCTGTTCCACCGGATTCTCCACGCCGTCTCGGTGGTGAGCTTCTTCGCGCTGGTGATCACCGGGCTGCCGCTGCGCTTCAGCTGCGCGCTGTGGGCCTCGGACCTGATGCGCCTGCTCGGCGGCACGCACGTCGCAGGCATCGTGCACCGCACCGCCGGGGCGATCACCATCGCCTACTTCCTCACCCACCTGGGCTGGCTGGCGGTCTTCGTGGCCCGCTCGAAGGACCGCAAGGCCATCTTCTGGGGCCGCGACTCGATGGTGCCGCAGCCGCAGGACTTCCGCGACTTCGTCCAGATGTTCAAGTGGTTCTTCGGCAAGGCGCCGTTCCCGCGGTTCGGTCGCTACGGCTACAACGAGAAGTTCCACTACTTCGGCGCGTTCTGGGGCATCGTGCTCCTGGGCGGCTCGGGAGTGGTCCGCTGGCTGCCGGGCGTGTTCACCCGGGTGCTGCCGGGGTGGGCGTTCAACGTGGCCGCCGTGTTCCACTCCGAGGAGGCGCTGCTCGCGGCCGGCTTCATGTTCGTCATCCACTTCTTCAACGTGCACCTGCGGCCCGGGAAGTGGCCGATGGACGGCGTGATGTTCACCGGCCGGGCCACCGCGCAGGTGCTGGAAGAGGAGCACCCGCTCACCATGGAGCGGTGGGACGCGCTCGCGGGCCGGCCGGTGAGCCGGGCCGCCGTCCCGGACCTGCCGGCGCCCCCGCCGCCGGGGTGGATGACCGCCGTGGCGGCGGCGTTCGGCCTGCTGGCGCTGGGGGTGGGGCTGCTGATCGTGGGCCTGATCATGTGGGCGCAGCTGTGCTGAGACGGCTCGCGCTGGTGCCGGTGCTCGCGGCCCTGCTGGCGGCGCCGGCCGCGGCCCAGCGGCGGGAGGTGGCCCCCGGCCAGGACAGCGGGCGGGCGGCCGGCGCGAGGCACGCCGGCGTCACGAGGCCGTTCCCGTCCGGCGCAGACTGCGAGCGCTGTCACGGGAGCCGCGAGTTCCTGCTGAGCGCGGCCTCGGACCGGAACGTCGGGGCGGGCCTGGTGGTGACCCGCGCCACGCTGAGCGGGGGGCCGCACGCGCGGGTCGCGTGCAGCGAGTGCCACACCGGTGTCACGTTCTTCCCGCACGAGCCCGAGGCCGCCCGCCGGGTCGTGTGCGGCCGCTGCCACGCCGCCCAGGACTCGGCCTGGCGGCGCGGCGTCCACGGCCCGCACGGGGCGTCGGGGGAGCCGCGGGCCGGTTGCGTGGCGTGCCACGGCGGCCACGAGGTGGCGCGCGCCGGCTTCCTGCCGACGGCGGCGGGGCGGAGCGAGATGCGGAAGGCGTGCGCGCAGTGCCACGCCGCGCAGGTCGTGAGCTCGGAGCGCGACGTGCACGCCGACACGATCGCCTGCACCCGTTGCCACGGCAGCCACGCGATGCGGCCGGTGCCGGACGAGGCGACGCACCGCATCGACGTCGGCCTCGCCCGCGCGTGCGGCCAGTGCCACGCCGCCGAAGCGGCGAGCTACTGGAGCGACGTCCACGGCCGCACGGCCGCGCGCCAGGCGGCGAGCCCCGCGGCGCTCGGCCCCGACACGGCGGCCACCTGCATCTCCTGTCACGGCGAGCACGGGATCCGGCGGGCCAGCGATGCGACCTGGCGGTTCGCGGTGGCCGGCGCCTGCACCCGCTGCCACGCCGCGTACGGGCGGACCTACCGCGACAGCTATCACGGGCAGGCGTCGGGCGTCGGGTCGACGCGGGCGGCCAAGTGCGCCGACTGCCACACGCCGCACGACGTGCGGCCCGCGTCCGATCCCGCGTCGTCGGTCGCGCCGGCCAACGAGCTCAGGACCTGCCGGCAGTGCCACTCCGCGGCGCGCGGCAAGTTCGCCGGCTACCAGCCCCACGCGAACCCGCGCGACCGGCACAAGAACCCGGTCCTGTTCGCCGTGTGGCTGTTCATGAACGTGGTCCTCACCGGCACGATGCTGGTGTGGGGCGCGCACACGCTGCTGTGGTACCGCCGCACCCTGCTCGACCGGCGCGCGGCCGGCGCCGCGCGGTCCGCGGCCGCCGCGGGCCCGACGCCGATGGACTCGGCCCTGCGCGGCGGCGGCCCGTTCGTGTGGCGCTTCAACCTGCTGTTCCGCGTGGTGCACGCCCTGATCGTCGCCACCTTCTTCGTGCTGGTCGTGACCGGGCTGCCGCTGCGGTTCAGCTGTGCCGCGTGGGCGCCCGGGCTGATGCGGCTCCTGGGGGGGGCGACCCGGGCGGGCGTGGCGCACCGCACCGCGGGCCTGTTCGTGTTCGGCTACTTCGCCCTGTACGCCGGGTATCTCTCGGTCCGCGCGTGGCGGAGGCCGGGGCGGGTGCGCGAGTGGCTCGGCCTGGACTCGATCGTCTTCAGGCCGCAGGACCTGCGCGACGCCGTGGCGATGGTGCGGTGGTTCTTCGGGCGCGGGCCGCAGCCCCGGTTCGGGCGGTACAGCTACATGGAGAAGTTCGACTACTTCGCCGAGCTGTGGGGCGTGGGCGCGATCGGCTTCACGGGGCTGATGCTGTGGCAGCCGGAGTTCTTCGGCCGCTTCTTCCCGGGCATCCTGTTCAACGTCGCCATCATCGTGCACTCGTACGAGGCGATGATCGCCACCGCGTTCATCTTCACGATCCACTTCTTCAACGTGCACCTCCGGCCCGACAAGTGGCCGGTGGACGCGGTGATGTTCACCGGCCGCGCCACGCTCCACTATATGGAGGAGGAGCACCCGCTCGTGGCCGAGCGGCTGCGGGAGCGGGTCGCCGCCGCGGCGCCGAGCGCCGCGGCCGTGGTGGACGAACCGGCCCCGCCGCCCTCGCCGTGGATGAACGTGGCCGCCGCCGCGGGCGGGCTGGTGCTGCTCGGCATCGGGCTGGTGCTGATCGGCCTGATCCTGTGGGGCTCGCTGTGCTAGGCGGGCGCCCTCGGCCGGTGCGGGGCGGCCGCGCCCGGCGGCGCGCCGCGCGCGCCGCGCCCTGGCTGCCGGCGCTGGCGCTGGCGGTGCTGGCCGGATGCGGCGGGGCGGGGCGGCCCGGCGGCGCGCGGAGCCCGCACGACCGGGTCGCGTGCGTGGGGTGTCACCGCGGCGGCCCGACGCCCTCGGGGCGCGCGGGCGTGCCCGACGCCGCCTGCTCGGCGCGCGGGTGCCATCCCAACGGCGGGCCCGACAGCGCCCGGATCGCGATGGTGACCTTCCGGCACAGCGCGCACCCGATGAGCGAGCGCCGCTCGGTGCCGTGCGCCGCGTGCCACACCCACGAGGCCGGCAGCACGGTGCTCGGGGCCGACAGCTCGACCTGCGCGCTGTGCCACTTCACGGAGGTCTCGAGCCCTCGCGACGCCGGCTGCGCGACCTGCCACCGCCATCCCCGGCACACCCGGGCGACCAGCCAGGGCGTGCCGCTCTCCCATGCGATGCTCGAGCAGGCGCGGGTGCCGTGCACCCGCTGCCACTACCGGGTGGTCGAAGGCGACACCACCGTCGCCGTGGCGCGGTGCGCCGCGTGCCACGGGGCCAAGCCGCCGGCGAAGCTGCCGCCGGCCGACTCCGCCCACGCGCACCATCCGGAGCTGGCGTGCCGCTCCTGCCACGGTGCCGTCACGCACCGGGTCGTGGCGATGAGCGGCTCGATCGACCTGCAGTGCGCGGACTGCCACGCGCTGCGCCACCGCCGGCCCATCCCCGCCGACACGTCGCGCACGGCCAGGTGCGCCGACTGTCACGCCGGCGTGCACGCCGAGCAGCAGCGCCTCATGCTCGGGCTGATGCCGGGGGAGGAGCTGCGGCCGAGCCTGATGTTCATGGGCGGCGTGACCTGCCGCTCGTGCCATGTCTCGCCCGACGCGCCGCGGCCGGCGCCGGGCACGAGCCTCGTGCCGACGGCGTCGGTGTGCGTCGGCTGCCACGGCGACGCGTGGCGCGGCGTGCTGGCGCGCTGGGAACGGGGCTACCAGCGGCGACGCGCCTGGATCGACGCGTACCTCGGCAGGGCGGAGGCGGACCTCGGCGGCCGCGCGCCGGGGGCGGCGCTCGCCCGGATCGCGGAAGCCAAGGGCCTGATGGCGTTCGTCCAGCGGGCGCGGCCGGCCCACAACCTCACGGCCGCCGACGGGATCATGCGCCAGGCGCTGCGACTGGCCGACGACGCCTACCGCCTCGCGGGCCGCGGCGCGCCGCCGCCGCCCGAGCTGGGGCCGGCCGTGCGCGCCGGCGCGTGCATCGCCTGTCACTACGGCATCGAGGAGGCGACGACCGGCAGGGACAGCGCCAGCGGGCGCGTCACCACGCACGCCGACCACCTCTTCAAGGCCTTCCTGCCGTGCGACGCCTGTCACGCGGCGGGCGCGGCCCCGCCGGGCGTCCCGGACAGCTTGTGGATCGACACCACCTCGGTGGGCGGGCCGGCCAGCCGCGCGTTTCTCAAGCCCAGACGTCCAGCAGCGCCGTAAGTAACGATTTCGCAACATCTTACTGACATACCGATGTGGCCTTGACACCCGGTCCTGGGGCGGCTAGTCTTCGCGCCACGCTATTAGCACTCAACGCAGGTGACTGCTAACATCATCCGCATCCGTTTGCGCAAGGAGGCAGGAGACACATGGCCACGACATCCAAGGCGGCGAAGGGGAAGGTGCACCCGCTGGCTGATCGTGTGGCTATCCGTCCGCTCGAGGAGACCGAGCAGATGCGCGGTGGGCTGTACATCCCGGACACCGCCAAGGAGAAGCCGCAGCAGGGGGAGATCATCGCGGTCGGACCCGGCCGGATGGAGAAGGGCCAGCACGTTCCGATGGAGCTGAAGGTCGGCGACAAGGTGCTGTACGGGAAGTACAGCGGCACCGAGGTCACCATCGAGGACGACACCATCCTGATCATCAAGGAGTCGGACGTCCTCGCCAAGATCGGCTGAGGGTCCGCAAGGGGAGGAGCACGACATGGCAGCGAAGGAGCTCATTTTCGGCGTTGATGCGCGCGCCAAGCTGAAGCGGGGCGTGGATCAGCTGGCCGAGGCGGTGAAGGCGACGCTCGGCCCGAAGGGCCGGAACGTCGTCCTCGACAAGAAGTTCGGGAACCCGACCGTGACCAAGGACGGGGTCACGGTGGCGAAGGAAATCGAGCTGCCGGATGCGGTCGAGAACATGGGCGCGCAGATGGTGAAGGAAGTCGCGACCAAGACGTCCGACATCGCGGGTGACGGGACGACGACGGCGACGGTGCTGGCCCAGGCGATCTTCCGCGAGGGGCTGAAGAACGTCACCAGCGGCGTGAACCCGATGGCCCTCAAGCGCGGGATCGACAAGGCGGTCGAGGTGGTGTTCGAGGAGCTGAAGAAGCTGTCGGTGCCGACGGCGGGGAAGAAGGAGATCGCGCAGGTCGGCGCCATCTCGGCGAACAACGACGCCACGATCGGCGACATCATCGCCGAGGCGATGGAGAAGGTGGGCAAGGACGGCGTGATCACGGTGGAAGAGGCGAAGGGCCTCGAGACCACGCTGGAGACGGTGGACGGGATGCAGTTCGACCGCGGCTACCTGTCGCCGTACTTCGTCACCGACGCCGAGAAGATGGAAGCGGTGCTCGAGGACGGGGTGATCCTGATCCACGACAAGAAGATCAGCTCGATGAAGGACCTGCTCCCGGTGCTGGAGAAGGTCGCCCAGCTCGGGAAGCCGCTGCTGATCGTCGCCGAGGACATCGAGGGCGAGGCGCTGGCGACGCTGGTCGTGAACAAGCTGCGCGGCACGCTGAAGGTGTGCGGCGTGAAGGCGCCGGGCTTCGGCGACCGCCGCAAGGAGATGCTGCGCGACGTCGCGATCCTCACCGGCGGCAAGGTGATCAGCGACGAGCTGGGCTTCAAGCTCGAGAACACCGTCCTGGGCGACTTGGGGAAGGCGAAGCGGATCGTGGTGGACAAGGACAACACCACGCTGGTGGACGGGGCCGGCAAGCGGTCCGACATCGAGGGCCGGATCAACGAGATCCGTGCCGCGATCGAGAAGTCCACGTCGGACTACGACAAGGAGAAGCTGCAGGAACGCCTGGCCAAGCTCGCGGGCGGCGTGGCGGTGATCAACGTGGGCGCCGCGACCGAGACCGAGATGAAGGAGAAGAAGGCCCGGGTCGAGGACGCGCTGCACGCGACCCGCGCGGCGGTCGAGGAAGGCATCGTGCCGGGCGGCGGCGTCGCGCTGCTCCGTTCCCAGCCGGCGGTCGGCCGGATGAAGCTGTCCGAGGACGAGAAGATCGGTGCCGAGATCGTGCGGCGCTCCCTCGAGGAGCCGATCCGGATGATCGCGCTGAACGCCGGCGCCGAGGGCTCGATCGTGGTCGAGAAGGTGCGCGAGTCGAAGGACAAGAACTTCGGCTACAACGCGCAGACCGACGAGTACGAGGACCTGGTCGCGGCCGGCGTCATCGACCCGACCAAGGTCACCCGCACGGCGCTGCAGAACGCGGCGTCCATCGCGGGACTGCTGCTGACGACCGAGGCGGTCGTGGTCGAGAAGAAGGAGGAGCAGAAGGCCCCGCCGATGCCGCCGGGTGGCGGGATGGGCGGGATGTACT
>DATJUT010000110.1 GCA_035502185.1 Gemmatimonadales bacterium | reverse complement strand
CGGCAGCTTGTCCTGGCTGCACGTCATCACCGCGGACGCGAGCGCGGCCACGAACAGTGACGAGGCGATGACGCGGGACGCGCGAGCTTGCCGGTACATGGAATGCCCCCGGTTGACACGGATCGGGTTGGAACGGGGAGGGGGGGACCCACCGCCGTCCAGAGGCCCTGACTTTGGTGATTCGACGCGGGTCGCCCTAGGGCAACCGCCCCGCTAGTCTACTTCTTCCGCGCCCTCGTGATAAGAGGCGGCCGTCCCGGACCCCCGGGAAGCCTGTCCTTCCGGCGGCGCCGGGCTCAGGCCTCCAAGGCCTCGTACCTCTACGGCCCCGCCCGGGCCGTGACTCGTATCCCAAAGAATCGCAAGGACTTCCGCTCACTCGATGCGGCGGGGCCCCCGCCCTGCTCACCCCTTTTTGCGCTCGCCGAGCACCTGGCCGATCGTCACCACGTCCACCAGGCCGCGAGCCCCGTAGAGGGCCGGCAGCACTGCCTCGGGCGGGAAGCGGCGCCTCAGCTCGGCCACCCGGTCGGTGCCGGCCCGGTAGGCCGGCAAGTACATCCGGCCCAGCAGCGGGTGGCGGCCCCACGCCCCGGACAGCTTGTCGGCGCGCTCCGGCGAGCAGAGGAACTCGTGCCGCAGGACCCGGGCGACCTCGGGCTGCGGCAGGTCCTCGTGCCAGGTGAGGTACGACGACTGGTTCTTGGCGTCGTCCTGCAGCAGCGCCAGCAGCACCCCGGCCTGGGTGTCCTCGTCGGGCAGCTGGTCGATCTCGGTCACGCCGTGGGCGATGAGGATCGCGTTGTTGGCGATGCCCTCGGAGAGCGCCGCGTGCCGCGTGTTCATCGTCAGCATCGTGGCCTCAAGGCCGAGCTTGCCGCGCACGTACAGGTTCTGGCAGTAGGCCGTGGTGGTCACGTGCCCGGGCACGACCTCGTGGCTCACCAGCTGCTCGAACTCCGGCACCGAGATCTCGAGCGACGCGTTGATCTCGTAGGTCGCCTCGTACTCGGGGCTGCCGTCGGGACGCCGCGCGCGCCCGAGGTAGTTCATCGAGCCCGAGAACCACGCGTCCTTGATCGGGAGGAAGGCGATGTTCGACCGCGGAACGGGCCGCAGCGCCGGCGGCAGGTACGGCACCAGGTGCCGGGCGGCGAGCGCGTCGTAGCGCGCGATGAACGCCGCGGCGAGCGCCGGGATGGAGGGCTTGGGCACCGCGCGCTCGCGGCGCCACGCGTCCACCGCTCCCAGGAGCGCCTCGTCGCCGTCGGTGCGGTAGCCGGCCTTGGCCAGCAGCTCGGCGACGCGGCGCCGCTTCGGCCCCGGATCGCTCGGCTCGGGCTTCCGGCCGGTGGACGCCACGACGCAGCGCTCGTACGGCACCCGCTCGCCGCGCCCCAGCATCTCCATCGCCAGATCCCACATCACCTCGAAACACTGCGCCAGGCCCTTCAGGTAGGCGCGCCGCACCCGGCCGCCGGTCTTCGCCTCCTCAGCCATGGCGGCGATGGCCCCGTGGACGTCGACGGCCGCGAGATAGGCGTCGATGGCCGCGAGGTCCGGTTGCTTGGCCGTCACCCCGCCGGTCTCGCGCAGCCGGGCAGCGGTGGGATGCGCGTAGGCCGCGGGCAGTGGCTCGTCCGAGAACCACGAGTCGGCGATGAACCGGCCGGTGCCGGACGGGTTCATGACGTCGCCACCCCAGAGGGTGTCGATGCCGAGGATGGCTGCTGCAATCGCGCTGGAGGGCATTGCGGGCTCCGCTGAGGGATTCACTGTGATGAGGTGAGAGGTGAGAAGTGAGAGGTTGAGGTGAGAAGCGAGAAGCCAAAGGCGTGAGAGGTGGGCCTCACCTCTCACGCTTCCTCCTTCGCTATCTTACGCCCCATGCCCAACGAGCACCACCTCAAAACCGAGCGCACCGCCCGCTATTTCACCCTGGGCAACGCAGCATCACCCGCCGACATCTGGATCGCCTGCCACGGCTACGGACAGCTGGCCGAGCCCTTCCTCGAGGCCTTCGCCCCGCTCGACGACGGGCGGCGCTTGATCGTGGCGCCGGAGGGCCTGTCGCGCTTCTACCTCGAGCCGGGCAGCCACGGCCCGGAGAGCCGGGTGGGCGCGAGCTGGATGACGCGGGAGGACCGGCTGAGCGAGATCGACGACTACGTCGCCTACCTGGACGCGCTGCTCGCCGCCGTGCTGGCGCCGCGCCGCGACGCACGCGTGACGGTGCTCGGCTTTTCGCAGGGCACGGCGACCGTGGTGCGCTGGGTGCTGCGGCGTGAGGTGCGGGCCGAGCGCCTGGTGTTGTGGGGAAGCCTGCTGCCGCCGGACACGGATCTCGGCGCGGCGGCTCCGACGCTGAACGTCCTCGACCTGGTGCTGGTGGCGGGGAACCGCGACGAGTACGTCACGCCCGAGCGGCTGGCCGGCCAGCGGGTGGCGCTGGACGCGGCGGGGGTGCGTCATCGCCTGCTCGGGTTCGACGGCGGGCACCGTCTCGACGCCGACACGCTCCGCCGGCTGGCGGAGCGCTAGCCTCCCCGGGGCGGCGCCGGCCGCGCCGGCCTGCCCCCGTCTACTCCCCGGCTGGCGGCACGCCGCCGCGCGGCAGCTGCTGCGGCAGATCCGCCACCACGTAGGCCATCACCGCCATCGCCGCGACGCACTTCGCCACCTCGCGCGCATCGAGCTTGTCCACCGTGTCCGCGTCGCTGTGGTGGTACCAGAAGTAGCGCGACCCGTCGTCGTTGAGGCCCATGCCCGGCACGCCCCGCTGCATGATCGGGCCGATGTCGGTGCCGCCGCCGCCCTTGGTGATCGTATCGGCGCCGACGGGGGCGAGGAGCGGGCCGATCGCACGCACCACTGCGAACGCCGAGTCCGACCCGGTGAAGCCGAAGCCCGTGGGCCGGAACACCCCGCCGTCCGACTCGATGGCGAGGTCGTGCTTCCCCAGGTCGGCCAGGTGGGCGTCGCGGTAGGCCAGCCCGCCCCGGGTGCCGTACTCCTCGTTGGTCCAGCCCACCAGGCGGACCGTGCGCCGCGGGCGCAGCCCCAGCCGCTTCATCACGAGCAGGGCCTGCCACGCCGCGACGAACCCGCCGGCATCGTCCATCGCGCCGGTGCCGACGTCCCACGAGTCGAGGTGGCCGCTGATCACCACCACCTCGTCCGGCTTCTCGGAGCCCCTCAGCTCGGCGACGACGTTCTTCGACGCCACGTCCGGCAGCATGTGGGCTTCCATTTTGAGCGTGACCACGACCGGCTGCCCGCGGCCCTGCATCCGGTGCAGCATCGCGGCGTCCTCGATCGAGATGGCCGCGAACGGGATCGGCGCCGCAGAGGAGTCGTAGTGCGTGGTCCCGGTGTGCGGCTGGCGCATCTCGAACGGCGACACCGAGCGCAGCAGCGCGGCCACCGCGCCGACCTGCGCCGCCCAGATCGCACCGTTCCAGCGGTAGGTGACGGTCTCGCCATAGCTGACGTACGGCGCGTCCCACAGCACGATCTTCCCCCGCGCCTCCGCCGCGCGCGCGCGCAGCTCGAGCGTGTCGTGCACCACCAGCACCGGCGCCGTGATCCCCTCCGGCGGGGTGCCGACGCTGCGGCCCAGGCCCAGCATCGGCAGGCGGGCGGCGCGCGGCTCGACCAGGTCCAGCGACTCGCTGCCGCGCACCCAGTGCGGCACCATCGCCGGCTCGCCGCGCACGCTCTCGAGCCCGTCGCGCCGCATCTCGACCAGGATCCAGTCGAGCGCCCGCTCCAGGCTCTCCGACCCGCTGATCCGGCTGCCGAACCGGTCGGTCAGCTCGGCCAGGCGCAGCCAGGCCGCGGTGTCGGCGGTGGCCGCCGCGATCAGCCGGTCGGCCGTCGCGCGGTACGTGGCCACCAGCCCGGTGTCGCGCGGCTGCTGGGCGGCAGCGGGCAGCGGCGCCGCCCAGGCGGCACAGCCGAGGACGAGCAGGCACCATCCGGAACGCAGCGTCATGGTCGGTCGCGGTCGAAGGGAGCAGAACGGGTAACAAGAGAGCCGGCGACGGGCAAGCGCCCGCCGCCGGCTCGAACACGGCGGCCAGGCCGCCTCAGAACATCAGCCACGCATTGAGGTACAGGGTGTTGTTGTCCGAGGCC
>DATJUT010000109.1 GCA_035502185.1 Gemmatimonadales bacterium | reverse complement strand
GGGCTACGACTCCACCCTGGCGACGACCGCGCCGCTGGGCAAAGGCCTGTTCGATTTCGACACCCCGTTCCATGTGTCACCCAGCTTCATCGTCAACCTGACCGGCGGTTACACCTTCCTCGTCGGCAACGTCGAGGTCCGACCGCAGTTCTTCGTGGACAACGTGTTCGACCTGAGATACACGCTGAAGGGCGCCTTCTTCGCCGGCGCCCAGGTCGGCAAGCCGCGGACCTTCCAGTTCAGGGTGAGTCTGGGTGTCTGAACAACTCGCGGCCCGGATCGTCCAACGCCTGAGGGTCGGGCGTTCGGACAATCCGCGGCCGTGGGCGAACCGGCGCCGGGGTCAGGGGGCACCTGATGGTTGACCGTTGGGTCACCACGGCAGCGATACTCGCGCTCGGCGCGCTGGTCGTGCCGGACGCGCTCGCGGCCCAGAACCAGCCGGTCCGCGCCTGGGAGCCGAAGGGCTTCGACTTCACGCCGAACGGCGTGTGGCGGAACAAGGCGAAGCAGGTCCTCGCGGCGCGCGCCGCGGCGTTGGCGCGCGCCGATTTCGCGTCGCTCAATCGCCCGCTCGGCCTGGCCGGACCCGCGCCGTCGCCCCTGGCGGTGACGGGCGTGCTGCGGATCCCGGTGCTGCTGGTGCGCTTCAGGGACACCGACACCACGACGGTGGCGGCGCCGAGCGCATACGACAGCGTCCTCCTCGGCACGACGCCGCCCGCGGGCCGGCCGTACACCGTCTACACCTTCTACCAGGAGATGTCGCACGGCCTGCTGCAGGTACAGGGGGTGGTGATCGGGTGGATCACGCTCGACTCGGCCAACGCGTGGTACGCGGGACCGGGCAGCTGCGACGGCCTGGGCGGCTGCGGCCACGTCCCGCAGCTCATCCGCCAGGCCGTGCTGCACGCCGACTCCACGGGTCTGGACTGGGGCCAGTTCGACAACGACGGGCCCGACGGCATCCCGAACTCCGGCGACGACGACGGCGAGGTGGATCTGGTCTGGCTCATCCACCCCACGCCCGGCGCCGAGTGCCTGGTCAACGGCGACATCTGGTCCCACCGCTACTACTACAGCGGATGGACGGGGGCGCCGCTGGCGACCAGCACGCCCGCGCACAACGGCGGCAGAATCCTGGTGGACAACTACACCATCCAGAGCGGCGTGGGCGGCGTCACGGGATGCGATCCGACCCAGATCATGGCGCCGGGCACCATCGGCCACGAGACGGGCCACGGCCTGTTCCTGCCCGACCTGTACGACACCAGCCAGAACACCGAGGGCATCGGCGAGTGGGGACTGATGGGATCCGGCAACTGGTCGCGGCCCTTCAGTCCCTCGCACATGGAGTCGTTCTCGCTGTCGCGGCTCGGCTGGGTGACGGTGCGCCAGCTCGCGACGTCGGGGGACTACCGCCTCGGGCCGATCGAGGCCGGGGACACGGCGTTCCTCGTGCAGCCGACGGTGCCGAACCCGCGCGGCGAGTACTTCATGCTCGAGAACCGCCAGGCCCTGCTCGCTGACACGGCCCTGATCGCGAAGCACGGCGGTGGCGGGCTGCTGATCTGGCACATCGACTCGACCCAGTACGCCTACAACACGCTGCCCTACAACACCGTCAACGTCGGGCTCGTCCACGGGGTCGCGCTCGAGCAGGCCGACGGGCTGGGCAACCTGGACTGCACCTATCCGTCGGCGTGCAACAACCGCGGCGACGCGGGGGACCCGTACCCCGGGGACAGCGGCCGCTCGACCTTCGGTCCCCGCTCGCGGCCGGCGCCGGTGATGAACGGCGGCGGCGGCTTTCCGGGCTTCGCGCTCGACTCGATCCGGCAGGTGGTCCCGAACGGCGAGGTGGCCTTCCGGCTGCGGTTCGGCGCCCTGTCCACCATCGGCGGGAGCGACACGGCGGTGTACGTGCGGGTGCGGGGGGTCGCCTACCACGCCTACCAGGACCTGCTGGGCGACGGCGACACGCTGACGGTTTCGGTCGATTCCGTCCAGCTCAGCGCGAACGGCCGCGCCTCGTTCCTCTACCGGTCGTGGTCGGACGGGGGCGCGCGCACGCACGTGGCCGCCGGATCATCGGCCGGCGTCACGCTCACGGCCCAGATGGCCGCCGCCTACCTGGTCAGAGACTCGGTGGCGGGCGGCGGCACGATCACGTCCTCGGTCCCCATCGCCGCGCCCGGCGGGAGCCTGGTGGCGGGCGGGGACAGCGTGGTCCTCACGGCGGTGCCGGCCCCCGGCCAGGCGTTCGTCGGCTGGACGGGGGACACGACGGCGAGCGCCGCCGCGCTGGTGCTGCGGGTGGTGCGGCCGTATGCGGTCACGGCCAGCTTCGCCGCTGTCACCGACGTGGTGAGCCAGCTGCTCACCGGGACCAGCGACCTGACGGCCGCGCAGCTCGCCACCCTCGATCAGCTGGGGAACGGCAACGGGCGGTTCGACCTGGGCGACTTCGTCGCCTGGCTGGACCGGAATCCCGGGGTGCTGAGCGCCGCGGCCGTCGCCCGGGCGCTCGGGAGCGTGCGGCGATGAGGCGCCTGCTGCTCGGCCTCGTGCTGGCGGCGGCCGCGTGCAGCGGCGAGCAGGGACCCGTGGCCGGCGAGCTGTCCATCCGCGTGGCCACGCCGCGCGCGGGCGACCGCGCGCTGCTGTTCGTCGTCACCGGGCGGCAGACCGGCGTGACGGCTGCCCCCGGCTCCGGCTACCTGGTGTTCGCGGCGGCGGGCGCCGGCGACACGACGCGCATCGTGGTGGCGGCCCCGGCCGGCCGCGGCATCGCGGCCGGCGAGGTGGCGCGCATCGCCGTCGCCGACGTGCGCCAGGCGGGTTCCTACGCGGTGCGCCTCGCCGACGTGGCCGCCGCCACCTACGCCGTCGGCGACACGGCGGGCGTCAGCCTCACCGTCGTGAAGCCGTGAGGCCCTGCGATCACGGCGCGGGCACCCCACCCCTCCGGCCGTCCGCCGCGGCCGTCGCGTCGGCGCGTCCCCACGCGATCCACATCGCCCACCCCACGGCCCAGCCGAGCGTCGCACCGAAGGTCACGTCGCTGAGGTAGTGGGCGTGCGACAGGACGCGCGTCGCGGCGCACCCCGACGCGAGAGCGAAGAGCACCCACCGCAGGCGCGGAAACAGCCGCGCCGCCACCGTCGCGGCCGCGAACGCGACCATCGCGTGGCTGCTCGGCGTCGCGAGCCCGGCGGTCGAGAGAGGGTGCTCGCTCCACGCCCGGAACATCCAGTGGCCCGCGTCCACGCCCGGCCGCTCGCGTCGGATCACCAGCTTCATCACCTCACACAACAGGCCGCTCGCGACTACCGACCCGGCCAGGAGGATCGCCTGCCGCCTCGCGAGGACCGCGTCGGCTGAGCGACGCTGCAGCCAGAGCGCCAGGGATGCCAGCGCCCACGTCGGCCACCATCCCATCAGGCGCAGCAACCGCGCCCAGTCGAGATCGTAGAGGTTGGGGCGGTACACGTGCGCGAACATCCAGTGGTCGAGCGACGCCGGCACGAGCAGGCAGGCCAACATCGCCAGCGTCGCGACCGTCACCCGGACGGTGAGCGGAGCCCCGGCGTACGACTTCCGGAGGTCGCGGCTCATGGGCGCGCAGCGGCGGGCCCGCCACCTGCCGGGCGGACCCGAAACAGGACCGGCCAGAGCTTCCCCGTCAGGAGCAGCTCGCCGCCGCCGGCCGTCGCGATCCCGTTTTGCTCTCGAACAGGACCGCCCGCGGACACCAGGCCCTGGGTGTACGCGTCGAGTCGTGCGGGTAGCGGGCCACGATCTCGAACGGCT
Organism: Gemmatimonadales bacterium; assembly: GCA_035502185.1. Lineage (NCBI taxonomy): Bacteria > Pseudomonadati > Gemmatimonadota > Gemmatimonadia > Gemmatimonadales > Gemmatimonadales bacterium. Next base: position 14,597 of record DATJUT010000109.1, on the reverse strand, counting down.
CCCGTTCGGCCGGCCGGCCGCAGCCCGCCACCACGTCGGCCACCGCCAGCCAGCACCCGGGCGGCCTGATTCTCATTCGCCACCTCCCGTCCTGCCTTGACGACGCTTCCAGCCCGTGATACGGTAGGATACCCTGCGGCTCCCCCCTTCGCCCGCCGCGCCGGTTGCGCGGGCCACTTTGCCACTACATCCGTCGGAGCGTCATGGCGCAACGCCGCTGGACGGTCCTCTTCGTCCCGCACGGCTCGAGCGGCACGCGGTCCCTCCGCGCGTCCGGGACCGCGCTGACGCTGGTCGGCGCCCTCGCCGCGGTCGCCGCCGCGTCCGCGCTCGCGGCTGCCATCGGCGTGGTGTGGCACGGCGTGGCGCTGTCGCGCAGCCTGCGGCTGGAGCGCGCCAACCGGGCCCTGGCCGTCGAGGTGGCGCGTCTGGGCCACCGTGCCGGCCAACTGTCGGACAGCCTGGCGAGCCTGTCGCGACGTGACGACGAGGTACGCCTGGTGGCGGGGCTCGCGCCGCTGAGTCTCGACGTCAAGCGCGCCGGCATCGGCGGGCCCGTCGGCCCCTGGCCCAATCGCGATCGGCTGTTGACCGATGGCGGAACCGTCGGCCGCGAGGCGTTCGGGGTCCACACGGATCTCGACGCGCTCCTGCGGCAGGCGAACATCATCGCGACCTCCGCCAAGCAGGCCGCTGACAGCCTGACCGCACGGATCGGCGAGCTGGCGGCGAAGCCGTCCATCATGCCGACGGCGGGCCTCATCAGCAGCCGGTTCGCTTCCATACGATATCACCCGATCCTGCACGAGAACCTCCCGCACGAGGGCATCGACATCACCGCGGCGCCCGGCACGCGCATCCTGGCTCCCGCCGCCGGCCGTGTCGTCAAGGTGGGGTGGGAGAGCGGGTACGGACTCATGGTGGTGCTCGACCACGGGTATGGCCTCGAGACACGCTACGCCCACATGTCGCGTACGGCGGCGCAGGTGGGGGCCGACGTCAAGCGCGGCGACCTGCTCGGCTTCGTCGGCTCCACGGGCCTCTCGACCGGCCCCCACCTCCACTACGAGGTGCGGATCAACGGGCGCCCGGTGGACCCGCTGCGGTACGTCCTGCCCGACGACTTCGCGGACTGAGACCGAGGGGAAAGCCCGACCGGCCTCCGGCCCGGGCGAGCGGCCGGACCCCTGAGACCGGCAGTCTTCGCACTCGCCGCCGGCGTTACCCCGTCCGCATCCGGGCGGCCTTTCTATCTGGATGCCGCGGACACCGCTGGTGTTTGCCCTGGGCGCCTCCCTCGCCGCCGGGTGCACGTCGTCGGACAGGACGCTGACGAACGGGCCGTTGCCGCCGTGTGCCGGCGCCGCCTCGACGGTGACCCTCGGCGTCGGCGCCTACACCACCTACGACATCGCCTCCGATTCGGGCTGCGCCGTCTTCCCGGCCAACCCGTCGCCGTCGGACTCGGCCGAGTACCTGGTCGTGGTGCAGGCCGCCGGCGGCTCCCCGGGTGACTCGGCGCCGTATCGGATCGAGGCCGACCTCGCGAGGTCCGGGCCGGCTCGTGGGACGGCCGCCGTCCCGCCTCGGCATGCGCCCGCCGGCGGAGCGATCCAGGCCGCCTTCGAGCAGCGCCTGCGCGAGCGCGCCCGGCGGCGGGCCGCCGCGCGGGCCGGCCCGGTTTTCCGCGGCGCCGCCGCGGCCGCCGCCGTCGTGCCGCCCACCGTCGGCAGCCTGCGGTCGTTCTCGGTGTGCTCCGACCTGAACTGCACCGCCTACGGGCCGGTGACGGCACGGGCCCTGGATGTCGGCGCCCACGTCGCGCTCTACGAGGACACGCTCGCCCCCGCCGACGGGTTCGCCCCGGCGGACCTCGTCGCCCTGGAGCGGGTGTTCGACACCCGCGTCTATCCGCTCGACACGCTGGCGTTCGGCCGCGAGTCGGACACCGACGGCAACGGCGTCGTGATCGTGCTCCTCACCAACGCCGTGAACCGGCTCGTGACGGCGAGCCAGTGCGACACGGGCGGCTACATCACCGGCTTCTTCGACGCGGCCGACCTGGATCCTGCCACCGCGGCGCAGCACAACCACGGCGAGGTGTTCTACGGCATGGTGCCGGACCCGGCCGGCATGCTGAGCTGCCCCCACGGCACGGCGCGGGTGAGCGGGATCCTTCCCGGCACCTTCGCCCACGAGTTCGAGCACATGATCAACTTCGTGCAGCACGTCCTGGTGCATGGCGGAAGGGCGGAGGACGACTGGATCGACGAGGGACTGGCCAAGTTCGCCGAGGAGCTGACGGCCAGGAGCTATCTGCCGGCCGACACGGCCAGCTTTGCGGGCGACGTCTTCCAGGACCTCTACTGCGCGGGTCAGTACCTGCTCGCGCCCGATGCCCACTTCCTGCTCACCACCACCGACCAGAGCTTCGGCGACGTGGGCGCCGGCTGGCTGTTCGTGCGCTGGCTGGTGGACCAGCGCGGCGCCGGGATCACCCGCACGCTGGTGCAGACGTCGCTGACGGGCACGGCCAACGTGACCCAGGCCGCGGGCCTGCCGTTCGCCACGCTCGCCGCCCGCTGGGCGCTGGCCAACTGGGTGTCGGACCTGCCGGGCTTCGGCGCGCCGGGCGAGCTGCGGTACGCGTCGTGGAGCTTCCGGCCGGCGTTCGCCGGCCTGAACCTCCAGGACCCGATGGACTTCCCGCGTCCGTTTCCGCTGGTGCCCGCGACCGTCACGGCCGGGGCGCTGGGCGTGAGCGGGTCGCTCCGCGCCGGCTCCGGCGTGTACCTGCTGGTGCATCAGGACGCCGGGGAAGGCCCGGACACGCTGCACGTCAACGCCGGGGCCGCGGCGCTCCCCGCATCGCTGGAGCCCCGGTTCGCGGTGATCCGGCTCCACTGACCGGGAGCGATGACGGGTCCGCGGCATCCGGCCGCAGCCGCCACGTGCCCGACGGCATCCCGCGGTCGCGCCGGGGCCGTCGCGGCTCGACTTCCGTGCCGGTCAGCGGATCCGGATCACCGAGAGGCGCGGCACGGCGATGCCCGCAGGGAGCCCCCCGGCGCCGTCGAACAGCACCGTGAAGCCCGCGCCGCCCGGTGGCTGGAGCGCGCGGACGTAGCTTCCCGAGCCCGCGCGCAGGTAGCCCGCCAGGCCGATCCCGGTCCCCGATTCGGCCACCGGCGCCAGCGGGTATGAGCCAGGGAAATCGATCGGATCCTGCTGGTTCAGCGACGCGAAGATCGACCGGAACGACCACGTGGAGTAGGTCAGCTCCGGCGGCGGCGCGAAACCGGGAAGGTCGGAGACCCACAGCGCCAGCGCCCAGCGGCTGACGGTGGTCGCGAACGGCAGCCCGGTCTGCGCCGCGACGTTCGCGGTGCCCGTGAGGGTGGTCGCCTCCAGCCGGTTGGTCAGCGCGCTGCCGAACTGGTCCACCAGGTACCGGACGTAGAGCCAGCCCGCGCCGAACTCGGCCAGCACGGTGTCGCCCGTCTGCAGCAGGAAGTAGTCCTGGGGCGCGGCCAGGTACTGGCCGGCGTCGTACAGGTCCGGGACGACGAACTGGCTGAAGGTGGCGCTGTCGGGGAGGTAGCTGCGCCCGCCGAGCTCCTCGGCGAACGACGAGAGGGCCTCGTCCAGCCACAGGTCCTCGACCGGGCCTCCCCGGACCAGCACGTGCTGGTTGAAGCCGATGAGGTGCTGCAGCTCGTGGAGAAACGTGCCGGGCAGGGTCGTCAGCACGTCCTGGATCGTGTGGGCGCAGCTCAGGGTTCCGCCCGGGTCCGCGACGACGGTGTAGAAGATCTCGCCGTGGTTGTACCGGGAGGAGGTGAAGGGGTCGAGGTCGGGCGGGAAGAAGAATCCGGCCACGTAGCCCCCGCTGTTGCACTCCGCGGCCGTCACGAGGGAGTTCACCGCGGGCGTCATGAGCACGATCACGACACCGTTGCTGTCGATGTCCGAGACGCCGCCGAAGGCCGCCGTGTCCACGGCATACACGTGGGTGTCGAACGTCTGGGTGAGCGCGACGATCTGAGCGGAGTCGAGCCCGCCCGCCGGCGCCAGGGTGTCCACGTACACCGCCACGTGCGCACCCAGCGAGCGGACACGGGCCGTGACCGGCTTGAAGACGCCGCAATCGTGCGACGCGCAGACGGTGAAGGTGCGCAGGGAGCCGAGGTCCGGGGGCGCCACGGCCTTCGCCGGGGGGACGCCGGCGCCCGCGGGCGCCGGCGCCCGCTGTGCGCGCAAGCCCGCGCCGTGCGTGCGCCCCAGCTCGCGCATCAGGCGGTCGAACGCGCGCGCGACCGGTGCGCGGCTGCGGAGCGCCGCCGCCCACCCGAGCCGCGCCACCGGAACGGCCCGCTGCGCCGCGGCGACGACGCCGGCGAGCCCGCCGCTCCGGAGCTGGAACGCGGCCGAGTCGCCCGGCGGCCCGCCGGCCGACTGCGCGATCACCAGGTACTCGGCCGAGTCGCCGGCCGAGGCGTTCTTCGGGAAGGCCACGCACCCCGAATCCGTGGCCGGGTCGAGCGTCACGTAGGCGGCGACGGCCAGCGAGACGGGCGTGGTCAACGGCGTGGAACAGGGAGGCGTCGCCGCGCCCGTGGTACTGGCGTGCTCGGCGCTGCAGGCGCTCGCGAGTGCGAGGGCCGCCAGCAGCGGAATGACGCGAGGAGACATGTCGTGGCCCGACGCGGGGTGGCCGGCGCGGCGTCACCGCGTTCGCGGTGCGCCGCTGTGTGCCCGGGCTACCCCCGGGCGGCGCGCCGGGTTCCGCGCCCGGGTCCACGCGAACAAACGGTGCGGCGCGGCGTCTAAGGGAGGTTGGAATCCCACCCGGACGGGGCCCGGTCCCGCCGGAACCGGAGTCGCAGCCACAGGGAGCGGTGATGAGTCGAGCCTGGCTGGTGATCACGACGCTGGGGCTGGTGGCCGCCGCGGCCGACGGTTGCTCCGAGAAGAGCGCCACCGCCCACGGCCCGCTCCCGGCCTGCGCCACGGTCGCATCGCCCGTGAACCTGGGTGTGGGCGCCTACGCCGCGTACGACATCACGGCCGATTCCGGCTGCGCCGTCTTTCCGGCGAACGCCTCCACGACCGACTCCGCGGAGTACCTCGTGGTCGTCCAGTCGGCCGGCGGGCCGCCGGGCGACTCCTCGGGCTACCGGGTCGAGGCGGACCGCGCCGCGGCCCTTGCGTCCGCGGCGCCGGCGCTGCGTGCCGCCCTCGCGCCGGCTCCAGGACGCCACGCGGCACAGGTGGCGCTCGACCACGCGCTCCACGCGCGTGCGCGCCGGCTGAGCCTGGCAGGCCGCCCACCGGCCGCGGCGCGGAGCCGGCAGGCGGCGATCGCCACCGCCGTCACGCCCCCCACCGTCGGGAGCGTGAAGGCGTTCTCGGTCTGCGCCAACATGACCTGCACCGCGTACGCGCCGATCGCGGCCCGGGCGCTGGTCGTCGGCACCCACGTGGCGCTCTACGAGGACACCCTCGCGCCCGCCAACGGTCTGAGCGCCGCGGACATCGACTCCATCGCGCAGATCCTCGACACGCGCGTCTACGCGCTGGACACGCTCGCGTTCGGCCACGAGTCGGACGTGGACAGCAACGGCGTGGTCCTGGTGGTCCTGACCAACGTGGTCAACCAGATGGTGACGGCGTCGCAATGCACCTCGACCGGCTACGTGACCGGGTTCTTCGACGCCACCGACCTCGCGCCGGCCACGGCGGCGCAGCACAACGACGGCGAGGTGTACTTCGGCCTGGTGCCGGACCCCGCCGGGACGCTCAGCTGCGCGCACAGCGTGGCGGAGGTGGTGGGTGAGACCGCGCCGTCGTTCGCGCACGAGTTCGAGTACCTGATCAACTTCGTCCAGCACGTGCTGGTGCGCGGCGCGCCGCCGGAGGACGAGTGGCTCGACGAGGCGCTGGCGAACTACGCGATCGAGCTCACGGCCGACAGCTACCTGCCGGCCGACACGACCTCCTGGATCAACACCGTGTTCGACAATCTCTACGACGCCTACCAGTACCTCGCGGCGCCGGACGAGCACTTCCTGCTCGCCACCAGCAACCTGGCCCCGGCCGACGACGGCGCCGGCTGGCTGTACATGCGCTACCTGGTGGACCAGATGGGGATCGGGATCACCCGCAGGCTGGTGCAGTCCGCGATGACCGGGACCGGCAACATCACCCAGGCGACCGGCCTGCCGTTCGCGACCACCGCCGAGCGCTGGGCGCTGACCAACTGGGTCTCCGACCTGTTGAATTTCTCGGCGCCCGGGGAGCTGACCTACACTTCCTGGTCGTTCCGCACCATCTTCGGCGAGCTGTACTCGCTGGACCCGGCCGACTTCCCGCTCGCCTTCCCGCTCAGCCCGACCGTCGTGACGTCCGGCACGCTCGACGTGAGCGGCTCGCTCCGCGCCGGCTCCGGCCTGTACCTGCTGGTGCACCAGGGCCCCCGCGGCGGCCCGGACACGCTGCACGTGAATGCCGGGAGCGCCGCGCTTCCCGCGACGCTGGTGCCGCAGTTCGCGGTGATCCGGCTGCACTGACCCCGGCCGGTGACGGCCGACACAACCGATCCGGAACCGCGGCCCTGTGCCTGGCCGCCGCGCCCTCGCCATACTTGTGGTACGATGAGACGCCCACCTATCCTCCCCGTCGCCGCCGCGGCCCTGCTGGCCGTCGCGACGCTCGCGCCCGGCACGCTCGCGGCCCAGAACCAGCCCGTGCGCGACTGGGAGCCGAAGGGCTTCGACTTCACTCCGAACGGCGTGTGGCGGAACAAGGCCAAGCGCGTGCTGGCGGCGCGAGCGGCCGCGATGGCCCGGGCGGACTTCCTGTCCCTTAACCGGCCGCTCAGCCTCGCCGGCCCCGCGCCCACGAGTCTGGCCGTGACCGGCGTGCTGCGCATCCCGGTCCTCCTGGTGCGCTACAAGGACACGCCCGACTCCGCCCTCTACGCGCCTAGCACGTACGACAGCGTCCTCCTCGGCGCCACGCCACCGGCCGGCAGACCGTACACCGTGTACACCTTCTACCAGGAGATCTCCGGCGGGATGCTGAAGGTCCAGGGCGTCGTGATCGGCTGGATCACGCTCGACTCGGCCAACGCCTGGTACGCGGGCCCCGGCAGCTGCGATGGACTCGGGAGCTGCGGGCACGTGGCGGCGCTCATCAGGCAGGCCGTGCTGCACGCCGACTCGACGGGGCTCGACTGGGGCCAGTTCGACAACGACGGTCCCGATGGCATCCCGAATTCGGGCGACGACGACGGGTTTGTGGACCTCGTCTGGCTCATCCACCCGACTCCGGGCGCGGAGTGCCGGATCAACGGCGACATCTGGTCGCACCGCTACTACTACAGCGGGTGGACGGGCGTGCCCCTGGCCACGAGCACTCCGGCCAAGGGCGGCGGCACGATCCTGGTGGACAACTACACCATCCAGAGCGGCGTGGGTGGCATCACGGGGTGCGACCCGACGCAGATCATGGCGCCGGGGACGATCGGCCACGAGACGGGCCACGGCCTGTTCCTGCCGGACCTCTACGACACCAGCCTCGAGACCGAGGGCATCGGCGAGTGGGGATTGATGGGCTCCGGCAATTGGTCGCGGCCCTACAGCCCCTCGCACATGGAGTCGTTCTCCCTGTCGCAGCTCGGCTGGGTCACGGTGCGCCAGCTGACCACCTCGGGGACGTACCGCCTCGGACCGATCGAGACCGGGGACACGACCTTCCTGGTGCGGCCCACCGTGGCGAACCCTCGTGGGGAGTACTTCCTGATCGAGAACCGCGAGGCGCTGCTCTCGGACACCGCACTCATCGAGAAGCACGGCGGCGGCGGCTTGCTGATCTGGCACGTTGACTCGGCCCAGTTCGTCAACAACACGCTGCCTTACAACTACGTCAACGTCGGGTCCATCCACGGCGTGGCGCTGGAGCAGGCCGACGGGCTGGGGAACCTGGACTGCACGTATCCGGCGGCGTGCGACAACCGCGGCGACGCCGGCGATCCGTACCCCGGCGACAGCGACCGCACGGTCTTCGGCCCCCGCACGCATCCGGCGCCCGCGATGAACAGCACCGGCGGCTTCCCGGGCTTCGAGCTCGACTCGATCCGGCAAGCGGTCCCGAACGGCGAGATGGATTTCCGCCTGCGCTTCGGCTCGTTGTCCACCATCCGCGGCAGCGACACGTCGGTGTACGTCCGGGTGCGGGGAACGGCGTACCACAGCTATCAGGACCTGTTCGGCGACGGCGACACGGTCACCGTGTCGGCGGACTCCGTGCAGCAGACGCCCGACGGCAGGGCCACGTTCCTCTACCGGTCGTGGTCGGACGGCGGGGCGCGCAGCCACGTGGCGACGGGCTCGTCGGCCGGCGGCACGTTCACCGCCCTGATGGCGGCGGCCTACCTCCTGAAGGACTCGGTGGCCGGCGTGGGCTCCATCACGTCCACGGTCGCCATCGGCGCGTCAGGGAGCATGCTGGCGGGGGGCGACAGCGTCGCGCTGACGGCGGTGCCCGGATCAGGGCAGGCGTTCGTCGGCTGGACCGGCGATACCACGGCCAGCGCCACCGTCCTGGTGCTGCATGTTGCCAGACCGTACGCGGTCACGGCTAACTTCGCCGCCACGAACGACGTGGTGAACCAGCTGCTCACGGGCACGAGCGGCCTCACGGCGGCACAGCTGCAGACGCTGGACCAGCTGGGGAACAACAACGGGCGCTTCGACCTGGGAGACTTCGTCGCCTGGCTGGATCGGAATCCTGGAGCGCTGAGCGCGGCCGCGGTGGCCCGCGTGCTGGCGGGCGCGCGGCCATGAGGCGCTTCCTCGCGGTGCTGGCGGTGGCGGCCGCGGCGTGCAGCGGCGAGGCCGGCCCGGTCGCCGGAGAGCTGGCCATCCGGCTGACCACCCCTCGTTCGACCGACCGGGCCCTGATGTTCGTGCTGACAGGGCGGCAGTCCGGCGTGACCGCCGCTCCCGCCTCGGGCTACCTAGTGTTCGCGAAGCCGGCGTCGGCCGGCGACACGACCCGCATCGTGGTGGCGGCGCCCGCCGGGCGCGGCATCGCCGCCGGCGAGGTGGCGCGCATCAGCGTCGCCGACGACCGGGCGGTGAGCGCTTACGCGGTCCGGCTCAGCGACGTGGCCGCGGCCAACTACGCCGTCGGCGATACCACGGGCGTCAGCCTCAGCGTGGTCAAGCCCTAAGTCCCCGCCTCCCGCTTGGCGCCGGGCTGCACGCGGGTGCCCTCAGCGCTGCCGTACTCCGATCACCCGGCCCGACACGTCCACGAGATAGATGGGCCCGTGCCGGATGTCGTCGCCGAGGAGTACCCGACCCGCACTACCGGCCGCCGGCACCGTGTACGTGCGCACGAAGGAGTCGGCCGCGTCGTAGTTCACCGAGTACCCCAGGTCCTCCTGCGCCGCGACGGTGATCAGGCTCAGTGGGTTGGCGCCGGCGTTGACGTACCCCGTCATGAGCTCATTGACAAAGACCGGCTCGCGCCAGTGTGAATTCACCGTGCCCGCACCGCATCCGACCGGTGAGGACGCGCCGCAGTTCTCCACCGGGACCTTGTTCCCGCCCGGCGGGCTGAGACTCGCGCCCGTATAGGAAGTGCCGCCGATCGAGTCGAATGCCGCCCGAGCTTTCGCGCAGCTGAAGTAGGTGTCCTGGGGGTTGCCCACGCCGGACGTGTCCTGAAGACAGTTTGCGAAGATCCCGTACTGAGGCGTGGGCGGACCCCACAAGGTGCCGAAGCCAATCACGTGCGACATCTCGTGGAGCACGACGACGTTCAGCAGTCCGTTGGTGATCAGGTTGGCGACATCGGCGGTATCGAGCACGATCACGCCCACCGCCGTGAGCCCGGCGCTCGTCCCGTTCGCGCGGACCAGGCACGGGCCCGCCTCCCCCAGGATATTGTTGGGCCCGTCAATCGAATCGAACTTCACCTGGATCAGCAGGTTCGTGATGGTCTGGTTGATGGCCGGCGTCCCCGCCGCGCAGGTGCCGGCAGGCTCGCTGATGGTGATGGGCTGGATCGGCCGGTAGATGATCCTCTGCCACTTGGCAACGGCGGAGTCCACCGCCGCCGACTCCGCCACCGACGGCGCTGGGCCGAAGAACTGGATCTGGATGGTGTACCCGGGGGCCACGGACGTATCCGTGAACGTGATCGGGTTCCCGGCGATGCCGGAGCCCGTGACGGTGGCGGTGAGGGTGTTCACCCCGGCGCCTCCGCCGAGCGTCCACTTGCCCACCTGCGCCATGCCGGCCGCGTTGGTCGTGGCCGTCCCGCCCGTCACGCTCCCGCCGCCGCCCGTCACCGCGAATGTGACCGTCGCATTCGGCACCGGGCCACTGCCCGCGTCCGTTACGAGTACGGCCGGCCGGACGTTGACCCCGTAGCCTTCGAGGCCCGGCTGGTTGTTGCCGACCAGGATGGCGACGTTCGCCGGCGCGCCCACGGTGGTGGAGGTCGCCGTGAAGGCGACGGGGTTGCCCGCGATGCCGCTGCCGGTCACGGTCGCCACCAGCGAGTCCGTGCCGACGGTGCCCAGGATCCAGCTTCCGACGGCGGCGACGCCGCTGGCGTTGGTGGTCTGGGTCCCCCCCGTGACGGAGCTGCCGTTCTTCCCGGAGAAGGTGACCGTGACCCCCGGCACCGGGTTGTTGAACGTGTCCTGGACCAGCACTGCCGGCGCGATGGCGACGGAGGCGCCGCTGCTCCGGGTCTGGCCGTCACCCGCCTGCTTGCTGACGCTCTTGGCCGCACCCGGCGTGGCGGTGGCGCTGAAGGCCGCCGGCACGGCGCCGCCGCCGACGCTGGCCGACACCCCCTGGTTGCCCGCGGCCGGCCCTAGCGTCCACGTCGTCTGCGCCTGGCCGTTGGCTCCCGTGGCCGGGGTCGGCGTGCCCAGGCTGCCGGCGCCGGTCGTCACCGCGAACGTCACGGTGGCTCCGGCGATGGGCGTCCCCGTGGAGTCCACCACCTTGACCAGCAGCGGCTGCGTCAGCGCCTTGCCCACGGTATTGGTCTGCGCATCGCCCGACACCTTGCTGATCTGCGCCGCGACCTGAAGGACGGTGACCGCCGCCGTCTTGTTGGCGGCGCCGGAGGTCGCGGTGATCTGGACGGCGCCGACGGCCACCGCGGTCGCCACTCCCGTGCCGCTAACCACCTTCACCACCGTCGTGTCGCTCGAGGTCCAGGTCACGACGGCAGTCGAGATCGGCCGCCCGTTCTGGTCGTTGACCACGGCCTGGAATTGCTGGGTCCGGCCGATGGCCCTGAGCGTGTCGGCCCCGGGCGTGATGACGATCGCGGTCGCCACGGTGGACGGCTCCGAGCTGCTCGTGCAGGTGACCACCAGCAACGGGAGCGCGAGGGCCACGAGCGCGAGACTCGCCCGACGCTTCAGCGTGTTCATGGATGCTCCACAGGAAAGTGGATCGGCTGCCGAAATCGTAGTCGCGCCCGCGGCCACCAGCAAGGTCGCCGTGGCCGCCCAGCCGCCTCGGGATTCCCGGCGCTCAGCGCCGCAGCGTCCGGACCACCCGACCGACCGCGTCCACCACCAGGATGGGCCCGCTCCGGATGTCGTCGCCGAGGAACAGCGCCGCCGCGCCGCCGGCGGCCGGCGCGTTGAAGGTGTGGACGTACGTGTCCGCTGCGGCGTAGTTCACCGTGTACCCCAGGTCTTCCTGGGCCGCCACGGTCATAATGCTGAGCGGGTTGGCACCGTTGTTGATGTAGCCGGTCATCAGCTCGTTGGTGAACACCGGCTCGCGCCAGTGCCCGTTCACCGTGCCCGCGCCGCAACCGGCGGGCGACGACGTCCCGCAGTTCTCCACCGGGACCCTGTTGCCGCCCGGCGGGAAGCTCACGCCCGTGTACGTCGTGCCGCCGAGGGAATCGAACGCGGCCCGGGCCTTCGGACAGCTGAAGTAGGTGTCCAGCACGTCGCCCGACGAGGACGGCAGCTGCAGGCAGTCGTTCGGCGGGTTGTCCCACAACGTGCCGAAACCGATCACGTGCCCCATCTCGTGCAGCATGACTTCGTTGAGCTGGCCGCTCGCGGTCAGGTTGGCGATGTCGGCCGTGTCGAACTCCATCACCCCCACCGCCGTCAGGCCGTTGGTGTTGCGGACCAGGCACGGCCCCGCCTGACCGAGGATCTTGCCGGGCCCGTCGATGGAGTCGAACTGGGCCAGGATCAGCAGGTTGTTGATCGTGCCGACCACGGCCGGCGTCCCGGTCCCGCAGGTGCCCGCGGGAGCCTGGCCCGCAGAGAAGGTGATGGGGCCGATGGGCCGGTAGACGATCTGCTGCCACCGCGTCACGGCCGCGGTGATCGCCGCCTTCACCGGGTCCGACGGCGCGGGGCCGAAGTACTGGACCTGGATCGTGTAGCCGCCCGCCACCGCCGTGTCGCTGAAAGCGAGGGGGCTGCCCCGCACCCCGGCGCCCGACACCGTGGCCGTGAGCGTGTTGACGCCGGCCGACCCGCCCAGCGTCCAGGCGGCCACCTGGGCGACGCCGGCCGCGCTGGTCGTCGCCGTCCCGCCCGTCACGCTGCCGCCGCCGCCCGTGACCGCGAAGGTGACCGTGGCGTTCGCGACCGGAGCGCCGTTCACGTCGGTCACGACGACGGCCGGCCGCCAGTTGACGCCGTAGCCCACCAGGCCGGGCTGGTTGTTCCCCGAGAGCACGACCACGTTGGCCGGTCCCGTCGCCGGCTGCGCCCAACCCGTGAACGTCGCGGGCGTCGCCCCCTTCGCGCTCGCCGTCACGGTCTCGGTGCCGACGCTCCCGCCCAGGGTCCACGTCGTCTGCGCCTGGCCGCTGCCGTCGGTCACGGCGACCAGCGCGCCGAGACTCCCGCCGCCGCTCGCCACCGCGAAAGTGACCGTGTCGCCGCTCACGGTGCCGCCGCCGACCGCGTTCACCTGGACGACGAGCGGCTGCGCCAGGAGCTGCCCCGGCAAGGCCCCCTGGCCGTCGCCCGAGACCTTCACGAGCGCGGCGGTGGTCTTGGGCTCCGTGCCGCCGCTGCAGGCGTGCAGCAGCAACGGCACTGCCAGCGCGGCGAGCGTCAGCGGCACGCGGCGCGATCCGGTGAACCTCGGCATCATGGACTCCTCGAAGGTCGCGAAGCCGGCGAATCGTAGTCCGCCCGCCGGTCACCTGCCTGTGATACCCGTCACCCCTCGCGCTTGTGCGCGGTACCGCGCACGCCCGCCCCCGCCCTCGCCCGCCGCTCCGGCGCGCCGCGCGGCCGCACCAGGATGCGCTCCGCCAGCGCCGTGCCCACGACCCGCCGCGCGCGCCCGATCGCCAGGGTGATGGGCCCGCCGAACGGCGCGCGGTCCACGACCCGCACCGTGCTGCCGAGCCTGATCGAGAGGTCGTCCAGGTAGCGGAGCAGCGACGGGTCGTCGTCGGAGACCTGCATCACGTCGGCGCTCGCGCCCGCGGCCAGCTCCACCAGGGGCCGGTAGGCCGCCTCCGCGACCCTCCCCTCGCGGCTGGGGATCGGCGCGCCGTGCGGATCGACGGTGGGCTCGCCGATGGCCCGCGCCATCCGGTCCACCACGGCGTCCGACGCGGCGTGCTCGAGCCGCTCCGCCTCCACGTCCACCTCGTCCCATCGGTAGCCCAGCGCGTGCACGAGATAGGCCTCGATCACGCGGTGCCGCCGGATGGTGCGGAGCGCCGCCAGCCGGCCGGGCGCCGTCAGCCGCACGCCGCGGTAGCGCCGGTGGGTCAGGAGACCCTGCCCCGCGAGCCGGCGCACCATGCCGGTGACCGACGCCGGCGCCACCCGCAGCCGCTCCGCCAGGTCCGTGGTCGCCGCGGGCCGGCCGGCCCGCTCCAGCTCGTAAACCGCCTTGAGGTAGTCCTCGACCGGCGCGGTGAGTCCGCGCGCCTCCCTCGAAGCCTGCGCCGGCGGCACCCGGCTCACTTCGCCCTGAGGAGCAACACCGGCACGCGGACGCGGTGCTGCACGCGGCTCGCGGTCACGCCGAAGAAGAGGTCGCCCAGGAGGCGGTGCCCGTGCGTGCTCATCGCCACCAGGTCGCAGTCCCGCTGCTCCACCCACTTGACGATCTCGTCCACCGGACCGCCGTACGCCAGCTCGGCCTGCGCTTCGATTCCCGCGGCGTCGAATTCCCGTCGCACCCGCTCCAGGTACCCCGTGTCTTCGGCGATTTCGGGACTGATGGCGTCGGCGCCGTGCGTGCGGGCCGCCCAGCCGTCGGCCACGTGGAGGAGCACGACCCGGCTCCCCGCCAGCTTCGCCAGCCGCAGCACGTGCTCGACGATCGCGCGGTCGGTCGGGGTCGCGTCGAGGGTTACGAGGATCTTGCGGTACACCCGGGCGCTCCGGATCTCACGAGCCGACGAGGACCCGCCACGACTGGCGCAGGGCGTCCGGCAGTCCGTAGAAGTCGAACGCGGTGATGAGCAGCGCGGAGCCCCAGCCCGCCGCCATCAGGAACCAGCCGATGCGCCACTTGCCCATCCTCCTGCGGGAGCTGGCGAAGTGCAGTAGCGGGAAC
>DATJUT010000108.1 GCA_035502185.1 Gemmatimonadales bacterium | reverse complement strand
GGCGCTGGGCGAGGAGCCAGGCTACTTCGACGCCGCGGAGTTCGAGGAGAACATGTCCACGCACTACGGCCGCATGATTCACGAGGACGACCGGACGATCATGTTCGCGAACCCGGAGGACGCGGCCGAGTACATCGACTTCGACCTCACGGCCAAGTAGGTCTTGCGGTTGCCGGGCCCAGCGGTTCTGCTAGGAACTAGCAGCCGCCGGGCCCGGGCCGCCCAGGCTGACGCAACGGTCGGCGATCAGGTTCGGTCCACGACGAGGAGGAACCGTGTACGAAAAGGACGGCGAAAAGTATTTCGTTGTCGATGGCCATATGCATTACTGGAACGCGGCTCCCGACAACTGGGTGCCGGGCGCCGAGCAGTACGCCAAGGGCTGGATCGAGTGCTTCCACGCCTACCAGGGACTCGGCCCGCCCGCGACCCACTGGTCGATCGAGCACTTCCAGAAGTACTCCGAAGAAGACCTCATGAAGGACGTCTTCGAGGACGGCTACGTGGACGTGGCGATCTTCCAGCCGACCTACCTCAAGGAGTGGTACAAGGAGGGCTTCAACACCACCGAGCGCAACGCGCTCATGGGAGAGAAGCACCCCGGAAAGTTCATCTACAACACGCGGTGGGACCCGCGCGAGGGTGACGCGGGCATCGAGCAGCTCAGGAAGAACGTCGAGCGGTTCGGCTCCAAGGGCTGCAAGCTCTACAGCGCCGAGTGGAACGCCGGCTCGCGGGGCTTTAAGCTCACCGATCCGGCGGCCTACCGCTACCTGGAGGAATGCCAGAAGCTCGGGATCAAGAACATCCACGTCCACAAGGGCCCGACGATCTGGCCGCTGGACAAGGATGCATTCGACGTATCCGACGTGGACCACGCCGCGACCGACTTCCAGGACCTGAACTTCATCGTCGAGCACGTCGGCCTGCCGCGGATCGAGGACTTCTGCTTCATGGCGACGCAGGAGCCCAACGTCTACGCCGGCCTGGCCGTAGTCATCGGCGGCCTGATGCACGCCCGGCCGAAGTTCTTCGCCAAGGTCATGGGCGAGCTGCTGTTCTGGGTCGGCGAGGACAAGATGCTCTTCGGCAGCGACTACGCCATCTGGGAGCCCAAGTGGCAGGTCGAGGGCTTCATCGACTGGGAGTTCCCGGACGACGCCTCGCTCACCGACTACCCGCGGATGAACACCGCGTCGAAGAAGAAGATCATGGGCCTGAACGCGGCCAAGCTGTACGACATCGAGGTGCCGGCCGAGTACCAGCTCAAGGACGGTGGCACGCCGGGCGCCCACGAGGTGCTCGCCGGCCAGCCCGAGGAGCACGCGGCCTCGGGGGCATGACGAACCCAGTGACAGCCGGATCCCCGAGCGCGCCCCCGGGGGAATCACCTCCGGGGGCCGCCCGGGTGCTGGCCGCGCTGGACGCGGTGCGCGACCCGGAGCTGGACGAGCCGATCACCGCGCTCGGCTTCGTCTCGTCGTGCGCCGTGTCCGCGTACGGCGATGCCCAGGTCCGGCTGCGGCTGCCGACGTATTTCTGCGCGCCCAACTTCGCCTTCCTGATGGTGGCCGACGCCTACGACGCGGTGTCGGCCCTGCCGGGTGTGCGCACGACGGAGGTGGTGCTCGACGACCACTTCGCCTCGGATGCGATCAACGGCGGGGTGGCCGCCAGGGCCGGGTTCGCCCGGTCCTTCGACGGCGAGGCGGTCGGCGAGCTGCATGAGCTGCGCGCCGACTTCTTGCGTAAGGCGGTGCTGGCCGGCACCGACCTGGTCTGCCGCCCGCTGGCCGCGGCGGGCGTGGAGCCACCGGCGCTGGCCGCGCTCACCCTCGGCCAGGCGCCGGCATCACCGGCGCTGGAGCGGCTGCGGCAGCGCCGGGCCGAGCTGGGGCTGCCCGCCGGCGACGACGCCCCGCTGCTGATCGACCCGGCCACCGGCGCGCCGCTGCGCGATGACGCGGTGCCGCTGCATCTGCGCAAGGCGCGTACCACGCGGGTCAGCATCGAGGCGAACGCCGGCGTCTGCCGCGGCATGCTGCGGCACCGGTACGGCACATCAGGACTAGGCGAGGAGGAGCAGTGAAGGCCGTCCGTTTGCACGCTTTTCACGAGATGCCCGTGGTCGACGAGGTACCCGAGCCGGCCCTCCGCGGCCCGCTCGACGTCATCGTGAAGATCGGCGGCGCCGGGGTGTGCCGTACCGACCTGCACATCATGGAGGGCCAGTGGGACGCGGCGATGCACACGCCGCTGCCCTACGTCCTGGGCCACGAGAACGCCGGC
>DATJUT010000107.1 GCA_035502185.1 Gemmatimonadales bacterium | reverse complement strand
GCCTCGCCCGCGTCCACGCCAGGCGGGAGCTGCCCGACCAGGTGGATCCCCGCCGCCTCGGGGGGCAGCTCCAGCAGCCCGCCGAGCGAGCGCCGGGCGGCCTCGACCAGCGCCTGCTGTCGCTCGGCATAGAGCCGGCGCATCCGCCTCAGGTGGCGCACGAAGTGCCCCTGGTCGAGGAAGTCGGCGACGACCGCCTGGTCGAACAACGGCGGGTGGCGGTCGCCGACCGAGCGCGCGGCGGCGAAGGCATCCACGGCGCCCGCGGGGACGACGAGATAGCCCAGCCTCAGGCCGGGATGGAGCGTCTTGCCGAACGAGCCGAGGTAGAGCACGCGGCCGCGCTCGTCCAGCCCCTGCAGGGACGGCAGCGGGCGGCCGGCGTAGCGGAACTCGCTGTCGTAGTCGTCCTCGACGATCCACGCGTCCGCTTCGTGCGCCCACGCCAGCAGCTCCAGGCGGCGGCGCGGGCTCAGCGAGCCGCCGAGCGGGAACTGATGCGACGGCGTGACGTGGACGAGCCGGGCGCGCGGAGCCTCGCGCCGCCCGACGGACACCCGGACGCCCTCGGCGTCCACGGGCACCGGCACCAGGCGCGCGCCGGCGGCCTTGAAGGCGCTGCGGGCGCCGGGGTAACCCGGATCCTCGACCCACGCCGCGTCGCCCGGATCGAGCAGGAGGCGCGCCGCGAGGTCGAGCCCGTGCTGGGCCCCGCTCACGATCACCACCTGCTCGAACGAGCAGCGCACGCCGCGCGCGGCCGCGACGTAGCCGGCGACGGCGCGGCGCAGCGGCGCGTAGCCCGCGGGATCGCCGTAGCCGAGCGACGGCGGGCGCCGCCAGCGCCGGGCCACCAGCCGAGCCCAGAGCTTCACCGGGAACGCGTCGAGGGCCGGCGTGCCCAGGCTGAAGGCCTGCGGCGTCTCGGCCGCCGAGGGGAAGATGCTCGCGGCGGCGACGAGCGCGGTGCCGCGGCGCGAGAGCCTCGGCGCGCTCGGCGTGGCTGTGCCGGCCGGCGCCGCGTCGCGCACGCCTCGGAGGGACGATGCGCGCAGCGCCGGCCGCGCGCGCAGCATCTCGTCGGGGATCACCTCGCAGACACGCGTTCCCCCGCCCGTCCGGCCGGCGACGTAGCCCTCGGCGCGGAGCTGCTCGAATGCTGTCGTCACGGTGTTGCGAGCCACGTCCAGCTCGGCGGCGAGGGCACGGGTCGAGGGCAGGCGCGCTCCCGTGGCGAGGCGACCGGCCACGATCGCGTCCCGCAGTCCCGCGTACACCTGGCGGTGCAGCGGAGCCGAGGCGTCGGGGTCCACGACGACCAGGAGATCGGGGGCGGGCTGCGCGGCTCGGCGGCTGGCCATGACGGGGCTCGCCGGGAATGTACTTGGCACCATCGTTTCGCCGCAACTTGGCGCTTGTGGCAGATCCAAATGGCCCTAGCTTGCAGCCACACCTCGGAAGGGAGACCACGATGAAGCCGCGGATCAACTACGCCAAGACCGCGCCGGGCGTGTACGACGCGATGGACGCGCTGGACCGGTATCTCGCCGGATGCGGGCTCCAGAAGCCGCTGCTGTTCCTGGTGCAGCTCAGGGCGTCACAGCTCAACGGCTGCGCCTACTGCATCGACATGCACTGGAAGGACCTGCGGGCGGCCGGCGAGAAGGAGCAGCGGCTCTACGGCCTCGACGCGTGGCGGGAGTCGCCGTACTACACGGACCGCGAGAAGGCGGCGCTGGCCTGGGCGGAGGCCGTGACGCGGATCGCGGACGGCCACGCGCCGGACGCGGCGCACGAGGAGGCGAGGGCGCAGTTCAGCGAGCGCGAGCTGGCCGACCTGACGCTGGCGGTGGCGACGATCAACGCGTGGAACCGGCTCTCGATCGCGGCACGCCTGACGCCCGGCACCTACCAGCCAGCGGCCGCGTGACGGCCGCGGTCGCGCCGTCGCCTCCGTGCGCTGGCGCGTCGCTCACTTGCGGCGGAGCGTCGAGCTTCGGATACTGCGCCGTTCCCATGCCCTTCCCGGAGAGCTTCGCCACCGCGCGCCTCGTGGCCGAACGCCTGCGCGAGGAGCACTACGGCGATCTGCTGCGGATGCACTCCGACCCCGCGCAGATGGCGATGCTCGGCGGCGTGCGGGACGAGGCACAGACCGCCGAGTACCTGGCGAAGAACCTCGCCCACTGGGCGGCGCACGGCTTCGGGGCCTGGATGCTGCGGGACGGCGTGAGCCGCGGGATCGTGGGCCGGGCCATCCTGCGCCACCTCGACGTGGACGGCGTGGACGAGGTCGAGGTGGGCTACTCCCTCGACCCGGCCTGCTGGGGACGGGGACTCGCGACCGAGATCGCCGCGGCCTGCCTCGAGCACGCGAGAGACGACCTCGAGCTGGCGACCGTGGTGGCGGTGACGCTCCCCGACAATGCCCCGTCACGGCGGGTGCTCGAGAAGGCCGGGCTGGCGTACGAGCGCGACTGGATGCACGGGGGCCGGCTGCACGTGCTCTACCGGATCCGCTTCCCCTCAACCCACGGATGACGACGATGCCGGTCACTCAGGAGGAGAAAGGCCACCGCTTCCGGGCCCTGCACACCCGGCCCGGCGCCTTCGTGATTCCCAACCCGTGGGACGCGGGGAGCGCCCGGATCCTCGCGGGCCTCGGCTTCGAGGCTCTCACCACCACCAGCGCCGGCCTCGCCCTGTCGCTCGGCAAGCGGGACGGCGACGGCTCGGTGACCCGCGAGGAGGCGCTGGCCAACGCCAGGGCCGTCGCCGACGCCACCGATCTGCCGGTCGCCGCGGACCTGGAGAACGGCTACGGCGACTCGCCGGAGCGGGCCGCGGAGACGATCCGGCTTGCGGGCGAGCGCGCCGGCCTGGTGGGCGGCTCCATCGAGGACGCCAGCGGCGACTCCGGGCGCCCCATCTACGACTTCCGGCACGCGGTCGAGCGCGTGGCCGCGGCCGCCGAGGCGGCTCGCGCGCTGCCCTTCCCGTTCGTGCTCGTCGCCCGGGCCGAGAACTTCCTGCACGGCCATCCCGACCTCGACGACACGATCCGGCGGCTCCAGGCCTACGAGGCGGCCGGGGCGGACGCGTTGTTCGCGCCCGGCCTGACGACCGCCGACGAGATCCGCACGGTGTGCGCGTCCGTGGCGAAGCCGTTCAACATGGTGATGGGGCTCAAGACCACGAGGTTCTCGGTGGCCGACCTGGCCGCGCTGGGGGTCAAGCGGATCAGCGTGGGGTCGGCGCTCGCGCGGGCGGCGCTCGGTGCCCTGGTCGCCGCGGCCCGCGAGATCCGGGAGCACGGGACCTTCCGGTTCGCGGAGTCCGCGCTGCCCTACGCGGCGGCCAACGACCTCATGGGCCCGCCGTAGCGGCGCCGACCGCCCGGGCGCCTGCGACCGCCTCGCGATCGGACGCGCCCGTCCCGCAGCCCGCGCGACCGGCGTCTACTTCGCGGGATCCGCGTTCCCGATGTCCAGCACGACCTTCCAGGTGCCGTCGCCCTGCTTGCGCCAGATGGTGACGTAGCTGCCGTGCCGCACGGTCGCGCCCGGCGCGGCCCCCGGGCGCGGCGCGCGGTCCCAGCGGCCGATCGTGTAGCCGAGATTCCCGCCGGGCGAGACCTCGACGGACACGGGCCGCCAGGTCAGCGCCACGGTGGTGTCGCCCAGCTCCGGGGCCATCAGCTCGCGGATCGCCGGGCGGCCCACCACGTTGCGTCCGGGGATGACCATCACGCCGCTGTCCGCGAACCAGCTGACCCAGCCCTCGACGCCCCGCTCGGCCGTCGCCTTCGCAAACGCGATGTCGGCGTTGCGGATCGCCTCCGCGGCCCCGGCGCCGTTCCCCTTGCCCGTGCAGCCCGCCGCGGCGGCGAAGGCCGCCACGGCGACGACGCGCCACTCGATCTTCATGGTCGTGCCCCCCATGCGCGCGGGCCGGCCGGGACGCCCCGGCCGGCCGCCGCGGACTCCGTGTCTAGGCCTTCGGATTGAGCGCCCGGTCGATCCGGAACCGGAGATCGGCGAGGTGCGCTCGCGTCTCCCGGTTCGCCGCCCCGGGCAGCGCCAGGCGCAGCGCCCCGTCCAGATCCACCAGCTCCGCGCGGATCAGCGCCCGTGCGTCGCCGGGCATCGGCGGCGGGGGCGCGAAGCCCGGGGGCAGCGGCCCGGCCGGCCGCGCCGCCGCCGGCGACGGATTCAGCTTCTCGCTCATCAGGTCCACGAAGGCGCGCTGCAGGTTGCGGCGGTACGCGTCCACCGCGACCCGCGGCCCCGTCAGCTCCGAGAACGACGCCCGCCGGACGTCGCCCAGCAGGTCGCCGATCCCGTACGCGGGAGCGGCCGGCGTCGCCGTCGCCATCTGGTCGGCCAGGCGCGACAGCCGCGCGTCGTCGAACAGCATCCGCAGGAACGTGGCCTGGATGGTGCGGATCCGCTCCTCGAACCCGGCCGGCTCGATCCGCCGCAGGATCTCGGGATCGTACAACCACGCTGGCGTCGCGAGCACGTTGTCGGCCAGGAACCGCGCCGCTGCCGCCTGCTGGGCCCGCGGCACCGGCGCGTGGATGACGCCGGGCTGGCTCGGGTACTTCTCGTCCCGGTACACGCCGCCGATCAGGGTCACCACGTCGCTCATCTCGGACCGCCACTGCCCGATCACCCGGTCGTACATCTCGCTCAGGTCGCCGTAGTCGTCGAGCTTGTCGGCCGTCGTGGCGGGGATCAGCATGCCCATCACCCGCTTCAGGTTCATCAGTCCGTACGTGCTCGCCTTCACCGGGTCGTCGCCCACGGCCTCGCGCTGCGAGTTCGGGTCGATCCCGTCCAGGTCGCCGTACCGCAGCATCGGGTTGGCATCCTGCTGCCGCGCCAGCGAGTCGAGGAACGGCCGCTCCGACTCGGGCGTCGTGGCGCCCGGCACGCGCCGGTAGCCCCAGTTCACGGCGAACGAGTCGTACACGCTGATCGTGGGGATCAGCGCCGCGCCGTCGCCCGGCTGCGCCACGTAGTTGAACCGCGCGTAGTCCATGATCGACGGCGTGTCGCCCCAGCGGGCCGTGTAGCTCGGGCTCCGGAGCGAGTCCACGGGCATCGACGCCGACGCGCGGAAGTTGTGGGGGAAGCCCAGGGTGTGGCCCACCTCGTGCGCCACCACGTACTCCAGCATCCGGCCCATCAGCGAGTCCGGCAAGGGGAGTCGAGCCGCGCGCGGATCGAGCGGCCCCACCTGCACGAAGTACCAGTCCCGGAGCAGGTTCATCACGTTGTGGAAGTAGCCGATCGACCCCTGCAGGATCTCGCCGGTCCGCGGGTCGGTGATGCCCCCGCCGAACGCGTTCTCCGTCGTCGAGGGGAGCCAGCGCACGCAGGAGAAGCGCGCGTCGTCCATCGAGAAGCTCGGGTCCTCCTGGGGCGTCGGCGCCAGCCTGGCCACGATCGCGTTGCTGAACCCCGCGTAGCGGAAGGCCGGCTGCCAGTCCTCGACCCCCTTGATGAGCCACGGCACCCACTGCGGCGGCGTCGCCGGGTCGATGTAGAACACGATCGGCGTGACCGGGTCGGACACCGGCGCGCCCGGGTCCTTGGGCTCGAGCCGCCAGCGGTCGATGTAGCAGCGGTGCGCCGCCCGCTGCTCGGCGGTTCCGTAGTCGACCTGCTCGACCGAGCCGTAGCCGACCCGATGGTCACACAGCCGCCGGGCCGCCAGCCGCTCGGGAAGGAGCACCATCGAGTACTGCACCACCTCGGTGACGGTCCCGAGGCTGCGGTCCTGCGGCACGCTGTCGGAGGACCAGGTATGGATCGCCCGCACGTCGAGGTTGGTGGGGAAGACCTTCGCGGCCACGATCAGCGACCGCGCCGGATCGAAGCGGCGCGAGCGATCCTGCCGCCCGCCGAAGCCGCCGCCCCGCGCCACCGACAGCTCCGGCACGTCGCTGGTGAACAGCCTGCCCACGTCGACCACGGGGTTGCTGTCGGAGCTGAAGGCCGCGACGTCGAAGGCCATGATGATCGGCTCGACGTTGTTGAGCCGCACCGCCCGGCTCACCGGCGTCGTGCTGTCGGCCACCACGTCGTAGCCCACGTTGCGGAGCAGGACCCGGTTGCCCAGCCGCTCCCACCGGACCACCCGGCTCATCGTCACCACGCCGGCGTAGCCCGTGCCGTCCTGCGCGCCCGCCAGGTACGTGACCAGCAGAAACGGCCTGCCGACCTGGACGCGCGGAATCTCGAACAGCAGCTGCTCGCCGACCCGGTGGACGATGAAGACGCCGGTGTCGGACACGGCCTTGTCGGTGACGACCTGCGCGTAGGGCTTCGGGCCCTGGGGCGGCTGGCCCCGGGGCCCGTTGCCCGGGCCCTGCCCCTCGCCCGACGGCGGCTGGAACGGCGGCCCGCCGGGCCGCTGGGCGTTGAGGTTCGAGGCCCCGGCGAGCACAGCGGCGCCGAGGGCTATGGTGAGGAGCGAGCGTGTCGGCATGGACCGTACCCGGCTGTGGAGGTGGTGCTTCGACTCCGGACCAGGGGGGAACCCTGGAGCTACGCCGCGCCGGCTGGCACCGGCCCTAGGCCTGCGCGCCGCACTCCACGCAGAACCGCCCGCTTCCTTCGAGCGACGCCCCGCAGTTGCTGCAGAAGCGGCGGCCGCGGCTCGCGGCGCGCGTTTCCGCGATCAGGCGCTCCACGGCGTCGTCGGTCGAGCCCGCGGCCGCGCCGCCGGCCGGTGCGTGCCCGTTCCCGCCGGCGGCCGCGGGCGTCTCGGCGTCGCGGAGCGCCTCGACCGCCTCCCGGGTGTAGCGGTCCAGCATCGCCCGGTAGTCGCCCTCGGAGAGCTTCCCGGTCGCGCGGTCGAACTCGATCTCCTTGAGCGCCGCCAGCGCCAGCTCCTTGCGCTGCACCTTGGGATCGTCCTCCGGCTCGTCGAACAGGCCGGGCTCCGGGGGCGCGGCGGACGCCGGGCGCAGAATCGGCTCCAGCACCACCAGCACCGCCACCACGGCGACCAGCAGGCCGATCACGATGCTCACGTCAGGCCTCGAACCGCTCGAGCTCGCGCTTCAGCCGCTCGAGCTCCTCGGGAGAGCCGGCCGCCGGCGGGGGCCCGGACGCGGCCGCGGGCGCGGTGCCCGCCGCCCGCGCGTGGATGAGGCGCCTGGCCGCGGCGGTCACCAGCCCCAGGCCGACCGCCAGGCCGACGTACGGCATCACGTAGGCCATCCAGTTGAACCCGTGCTTGGGCGGCGCCATGAAGATCATCTCGCCGTACTGGCGCTGGAACGACGCCAGCACCTGGGCCTCGGTCAGCCCCGAGTCCAGTCGCGCGAGCACCAGCTGGTGCATCGCCGGCGAGGTGGTGCAGGTGAAGTCGGTGGTGCGGCAGGTGAATACGTCGAGGTTGCAGCCGCAGGTGCAGCGGATCTGGTGCTCGATGGCCTGCACCAGCGCCGCGTCGTCGCGGGCCGTCGCCGCGGCCACCGGCCGCCCGGCGGCATCCGGGACCTCGAGCCGGCCGAGCGAATCGCTGCTGCGCGCCCGGACCGCCGCGCTGAGGGCCGAATCGCGCGGCGTCTGCGCGGCGAGGCCGCCCGCCGCCAACGCCAGGAGCGTCAGGAGGCTAGGCGCCGACTTGCGCAACATAGCCCGCAGGCTCCGCTCTCCGGCGGCTCGCCGCCGTCGGTCCCTGCGCTCCCGGCCACAGCGTGATCAGCCCGCCGAACGCCAGCACCAGCCCGCCGTACCACACCCACCACACCAGCGGATTGATGACGATCTTGTAGACCGCTTCCTCGGTGCCCTGCACCGCGCCCGCGAAGACGATGTACAGGTCCTCGCGCGCCGTGCTCCAGATCGCGACCTCGGTCGAGGGCTCGAACGTGGGCCGGCCGAGGGAGTCGAGGTGCTGCCGCTTCTCGCTCTTCATCGTGCCGACGTACTTGCCGTTGCGGAGCACGTCCACGCTCGCCGCGGTGACGAAGCGGTTCAGCTGCTCGTACTGCGACACACCCTGGTGCGTGATGTGGAACGTGTCCCCGTAAGGATCCTTCACGTCCACCGACTGGCCGGGCTTGAGCGTCACCTCCCGCTCGCTCTTGAAGGCGAGGCCCGCGAACGCCGCGAACAGCATCACCATCCCCAGGTGCACCACGTAGCCGCCGTAGCGGCGCCGGTTGCGGCCCACCAGCCGCAGCAAGGCGACCGGGTACGCTTCGGCGTGCAGCCGGTGCCGCGCCAGGGTGCCGCGCACGAACTCCTGCAGCACCGTGCCCACCACGAACGCCGCCAGGGCGTACGCCACGATGGACCACGGGTTGGTCATCCGCACCGCGGCCAGCGATGCCGCCGTCACCAGCATCGCCGTCACCGGCCACAGGAACTGCCGCTTCAGGTTCTCCGGGCTCGCCTTCCGCCACGCGATCAGCGGCCCGATCCCCGTCAGCAGCAGCAGCATCAGGCCCAGCGGCACGTTGACCTGGTTGAAGAACGGCGGGCCCACCGTGACCTTGGTCCCCCGCACCGCCTCGGAGATGACCGGGAACAGCGTACCCCAGAACACCGAGAAGGCGATCACGATCAGGATCAGGTTGTTGAACAGGAACGAGCCCTCGCGGCTCACCAGCGACTCGAGCTTCGTCTCGGCCGCGAGCATCGGCCAGCGCCACGCCAGCAACCCGAAGCCCAGCACCGCCGCCAGCACCAGGAAGATCAGGAAGAACCAGCCCACGTTGGACTGCGAGAAGCTGTGCACGCTGCTGATCACGCCGCTGCGCGTGAGGAAGGTGCCGAAGATCGAGAGCAGGAAGCTGCCCACCACCAGACCGATGTTCCACTTCTTCAGCATCCCGCGCTTCTCCTGGATCATCACCGAGTGGAGGAACGCGGTCATCGTCAGCCACGGCAGGAACGACGCGTTCTCCACCGGGTCCCAGGCCCAGTAGCCGCCCCAGCCCAGCTCCACGTACGCCCACCACATCCCCAGCACGATCCCGCACGAGAGGAACAGCCAGCTCGTCAGGGTCCAGCGCCGGATCGCGTGCAGCCACCCCGTGTCCAGCCGGCCCGAGAGCAGCGCCGCCACCGCGAAGCTGAACGGCACGCTGATGCTGGTGTAGCCGAGGTAGAGCATCGGCGGGTGGAACACCATCCCGGGATTCTGCAGCTGCGGGTTGAGACCCCGGCCGTCGGGCGGCGTGAAGGCCAGCCGCTCGAACGGGTTGGAGGCGAACACCATCGTCGCCGTGAAGAACAGCACCACGATCGCGAGCGTGGCCGCCACGTAGGGCGTCAGCTCACGGTACTTGCCCCGGTTCACCACCAGGGCGATGGACCCGAAGGTCGACACCACCAGCGCCCACAGCAGCAGCGAGCCCTTCTGCCCCGCGTAGAACGCCGACCAGGTGTAGAAGACCGGCAGGTTGCGGCTGGTGTAGGCCGCCACGTACTCGACGTTGAAGTCGTGCGTCAGCAGCGCGCGCATCAGCGCAACCGCCGCGATCACCAGCAGCCCCCACATCACGAAGATCGAGCGCTCCGCCGAGCGGGCCAGCTCCGGCCGGTGGGTCCGGCCCGCCACGAAGCCCACGACCACCGTCCACGCCGACAACAGCAGCGTGATCCACAGCGCGATGTTGCCGATCTCGGTCATGTCGCCGGCTGGGTCCCCTGCCCGTTCGGCTGCGGCACCGCCTCGTAGCGCGAGCCGCACTTCGCCAGCAGCGTGGTCGCGCGGAACGTGCCGTCGGGCTGCAGCCGCCCCTCGACGACCACGTCCACCTCGTCCGTGAACGTGTCGGGCGCGAGGCCCCGGTACACGACCGGGTAGGTGTGCGCGCCGTCGGTCGCGCGGAACGTGATGGTCTGGGACGCGACGTCGCGCGTGATGGACCCCTTCACCACCCGGGCACCCATCTTCACGCCCACGTTGTAGAAGGAGTGATCCACGCCCACCTTCGTCGCCAGCTCGGTCGGCGTCAGGTAGTAGACGCCGGTTTCCTTGATCCCCGACGCCATCAGATAGCCGACCGTCGCCAGGACCAGCGATCCACCGATGATGAACTTGGTGCGGGCTCTCATGGCCAATGACCTGTGCTGAAGTGACTCGGGATATCCGAGTGTTCTACTCCGCAAATCTAATACCGTGAACCACGCTGACAGTTGCCCGCCGGTAGGCGGCAGAACGCCCCAAAGCCGCGCAAGGAGGTCACGGGGCACCGGCCCCAGGGGGCAAGTGACTGGAAAGCAGTCACTTGCCGCCCGGCCAGCACGCCCAGCTCACGGTCGCTGCGACCGCCCGCTTCCACTCCTCCCAGCCCCGTTCCTCGCGGCGGCCGGGCTCGAAGACCTTGAAGCGCCTGGCCGCGAGGAAGTCCTCGGCGGTCTTCCATGCGCCGGTCGCCAGGCCCGCCAGGCCGGCCGCGCCCATGGCGGTGGACTCGACCACTTCGGGCCGCGTAACGGCAAGGCCCAGGACGTCGGCCTGGAACTGCATCAGCCAGTCGTTGGCGGCGGCGCCGCCGTCCACCCGGAGGCCGGCCAGCGCCAGGCCGGCGTCGCCCGTCATCGCCTCGAGCACTTCGCGCGTCGCGTAGGCCATCGCCTCGAGCGCCGCGCGCACCAGGTGGGCCTTCGTTGTACCCCGGGTGAGCCCAAAGATCGCGCCCCGCGCCGCGGATTCCCAGTGCGGGGCGCCCAGGCCCACGAAGGCGGGGACGAACACCGCGCCGCCCGTGTCCGGGACGCTGCGGGCGAGCGCCTCGCTCTCGGCCGCGCTCGCCAGCACGCCGAGGCCGTCCCGCAGCCACTGGATCGCGGCGCCCGCCACGAAGATCGAGCCCTCGAGCGCGTAGACGCTCTGGCCGCGAGCGCCGCAGGCGACGGTCGTGAGGAGACCGTGACTGGAACGCACCGGGAGGTCGCCGGTGTTCATCAACAGGAACGCCCCGGTGCCGTAGGTGTTCTTGGCCGTCCCGGCGGTGAAGCACCCCTGGCCGAACAGCGCCGCCTGCTGGTCGCCGGCGATCCCGGCGATGGGGACCTCGGCGCCGAACCACCCGGCGTCGGCCCTCGCGACGACGCCGGAGGAGGGCTTCACCTCCGGCAGGATCTCGCGCGGGACGCCGAACGTCTGCAGCAGGCCGTCGTCCCACCGGCCGGCGGCGATGTCGTACAGCATGGTGCGCGACGCGTTGGTGGGGTCGGTGACGTGGGCGCGGCCCCCGGTGAGGCGGTGCACCAGCCAGCTGTCCACGGTCCCGAAGGCGGTGGCATCGGCGCGCGGCTTCAGCCGCTCGAGCAGCCATTCCACCTTGGTGGCCGAGAAGTAGGGGTCGGGCACCAAGCCGGTCTTCTCGGCGATCAGTTCGGCGTCGAGGGTGCGGCACCGTTCGGCGGTGCGCCGGTCCTGCCAGACGATGGCGGGGGCGAGCGGAAGGCCGGTCTTCCGGTCCCACAGCAGGGTGGTTTCCCGCTGGTTCGTGATCCCGATGGCCGCCAGATCGTCGCCGGTGGCCCGCGCCGCGGCCAGCGCGTCCTTCGCGGCCGCGAGCGTCGCGTTCCACAGGTCCTCCGGGTCGTGCTCGACCCAGCCGGGCTGCGGGTAGTGCTGCGGGATCTCCCGGTAGCCGCGGCCGACGACGCGCGTGGCCCCGTCCACCACCAGGGCGGTGCTCCCGGTGGTGCCCTGGTCCAAGGCGAGGACGAATTGACGGGTGGTCATGGGCCGGCGTACCGTGGAATCAAACACGCCGGGAGCGACGCGTGAAGGTCGGCGGCGCACCACGGGCATGACGCGCACCGGTCGGCGATGACGGGGCCTCGGCGGACGCGTGCCGCGGTCATCGGCGCGTGGACCGTGGTCGTGGCCGCGCTGGCGCCGCTGGCGGCTGGCCTCGACCGCCGCCTCGCCCAGGGCGCTCGCATCGCGGGCAGCGAGTCGGACGCGGTCGAAGCCACCCTGGAGCGCGACTTCGCGTCGCCGCTCGCCCGCTACGCGGTCGGGGTCGTGACCGGACTGCCCGACACGGCGGTCCGGCTGCAGATCGGTTCCTTGGCCCGCTCGCTCGCCCGGGTGGCCGGCGTGACGGACGTCCGGCCGTACCCGGCGGTGGGGCGCCCCGGCTCCGAGCCGCTCGGGATCGTCCTCGCCGGTCTGCGGGCGGGAGGCCCGGAGGCCGACAGCATCGTGCTCCGCCTGCGCGCCGCCACGGCGGGCGCGGTTGCCGCCCTGCAGGGGCGCTACCCCGGCGCGGCGATCCGCTGGACGGGCACCGCACCCATCAACCTCGACACCCGGCGCACCAGCGCGCGCGACATCGGCCGCGCCGAGACGCGCGCGCTGCCGTTCACGCTGCTGCTCCTGCTGTGGACGTTCGGCGCCGCGGTGGCCGCCACGCTGCCGGTCCTGCTGGGCGTCGTCGCGACAACCACGGCCATGGGCGCGGCCGCGGTGTCGGCGCAGTGGTGGACGCCGGCCATCCTGCTGCAGAACGTCGGCACGATCATGGGGCTCGCGCTGGGGATCGACTACGCGCTCCTCTCGGTGAGCCGGTTTCGCGAAGCGCTCGCCGCCGGGGCGTCGGCCGCGGAGGCCGAGGCCGCCACGCGCCGGCACGCCGGCCGCACGATCGCGCTCTCGGGTGTCGCCGTCGCCGTGGGCTTCACCGCCCTCCTCGTGGCGCCGGCCGCCGAGCTGCGCTCGGCCGCGGTCGGCGGTCTGCTGGTGGTCGCGGCGGCCGTGCTCGCGGCGACGACGCTGCTGCCCGCCGTCCTGGGCCTGCTCGGGCGCCGCGTGGACGTGGGGCGCCTCGGCGTGCCTCGCGTCGGAGCGATGGGCCGCGAGACCTGGCGGCGGTGGGGGCGTTGGGTGGTGCGCCGCCCCTGGCGCGTGCTGCTCGTGGCCGGCTCTCCGCTCCTCTTCCTGGCGTGGCAGGTGCGCCACCTCACCATCGCGCTCCCGGCTTCCGATTTCCTGCCCCCGGCGATGGAATCCGCCCGGGCGCTGCGCGACCTCGAGCGGGCCGGGCTCGCCGCGCCGGTGTACGAGCTGCGCCTGCTGGTGCGGATGCGCGACGGCAGCCCGATGATGGCGCGCAGCGGCTGGACCGCGGTGCGCACCCTCGCTGCGAGCCTGGGGCACGACCCGCGCGTGGCCCGCGTGCTTGCGCTTCCCACCCTGGTGAGCCCGCTCCTGCCGCCGGAGGTCGCGGCCGCTCTCGTGCCGGACTCGGTGCGCGGCCGGTTCGTCAGCCGGGACGGGACCATCGCCGTGGTCGAGGTGCTGCCCGGCGACGCGGTCGGCCAGGCGGGGCTCGCGGCCCTCGCCCGCGACCTGCGGGGCCGCGAGGGCGCCGGCGCCGCGGAGGCGCTCGGCGCGTCCATCCAGGTGGGCGGCGCCCCGGCCTACTACCTCGACTACCAGGACGCGGTGGTGGGGAGGTTCGGCGTCGTGGTGCTGCTCGTGGTCGCCGCCACGGCGCTCGCGCTCGGCATCGGGTTCCGCTCGGTGCTGGTGCCGCTCAAGGCCGTGGTCCTGAACCTGGTCACCGTGGCCGCGGCGCTGGGCGCCCTGGTGCTGGTGTTCCAGGAAGGACACGCCGGCGTCCTGCTGGGCGTCGCCGCGCCGCTGGGAGGCATCCTGCCCGTCATCCCGGTGCTCGCCTTCTGCGCGCTGTTCGGGATCGGCATCGACTACGAGGTCTTCCTGGTAGCTCGCGTGGCGGAGGCGCGGCGCTCGGGCCTCGCCGAGGCGGACGCGATCGTGGCCGGCCTCGCGGAGACGGGCGGGCTCATCACCAGCGCGGCCGCCGTGATGATCGCGGTGTTCGGCGCCTTCGCCGCCGGCGCCTTCCTGCCGACGCGGATGCTGGGCTTCACGCTCGCCGTCGCCGTGCTGCTCGACGCCACGCTGGTGCGGATGGCCCTGGGACCCGCGCTGCTGCGCCTCGCCGGCCGGTGGAACTGGTGGCCCGGCGACGCGCGGCGCTCACCCCCCTGACACGCCCGCCCTCGCTGGCGGCGAGGGCGGGGGTCGGCTGGCCGGCGGCGCGGCGGAGCCTAGCGCGCCGGCGCGCGCTCCGACGCTTTCTGCAGGTACGCGACGATGGTCGTGGCCTGATCGTGGGTCACGCCGCTCACCTTCATCTTCTCCATGTTCTTCTCCATCCGCATCACGACTACGGGCCAGTCCGGCGGCGAATGGACCCGGGGATCGGCCAGCGCGTGGCAGCGCGAGCACACGGACTGGAACACCTCGCGGCCCGCGCCGGCCGGCAGGCTCTCCGCGACCTTCAGCGCGTGCGCCTGCAGGTACGTGAGCAGCTCCGCGCGCTGGGCCGTGCTCGGGATCTGCACGCCGAGCGCGCCCGCCATCATGTCGATCCGCACCCACATCCGGCGCACCACGCCCGGCCAGTCCACCGGCCCGTGCATGGCGGGCGACGGGAGGGCGTGGCATTGCGTGCAGTACTGTGCGAGAATCTTCGCACCGGGCGCGCCGGGCTCGGGCAGGCTCTCGGCCGGCATCCCCGGCGGCAGCGCGATCTCCGCCGCCTCGAGCAGGCGCTGCTGGGCCACCGGCAGCGCCCGCGGGGCCGCCGAGGTCGTGTCGCCCGCGGCCGCCGTCTGGCCCGACGGCTTGGCCGCCTGGCCGCAACCGACGAGGACGACCGCCGTCACTATGAGCGCCCGCGCGTTCATGACATCCTCCGAAGTGGGAGAACAATAATGAACGCGTCACCGCTTCCGGTGCCAGACCCCGCCCGTCTCGAAGCCGACGTGCGCGCGCTGGCGGTGGTGCGCCACCCGGTCGCCGCGCCCGACGCGCTCGCCGCCGCGGAGGACTACGTGGCCCTGGAGCTCGGGACCGCCGGCCTGCGGGTGGAGCGGCAGCTGTTCGAGTGGGCCGGCACCGAGTTCCACAACGTGGTGGCGACGCGCGACGGCGCGGACCGCGCGCGGCCGTGGATCGTGGTCGGCGCCCACTTCGACACGCGCGCCGGCTCGCCCGGCGCCGACGACAACGCCAGCGGGGTCGCCGCGATGCTCGAGGTCGCACGGATGCTCCGCCACGAGGAGCCGCGCGCGACGGTGCAGTTCGTGGGCTTCAACCTCGAGGAGCTGCAGCGGATGCCGCACTGGTACGCGCTGGGGAGCCGGGCCTATGCGCGCTGGCTGCGCGGCCGCGGACAGCCCGTCGCGGGCGCGCTGGTGCTGGAGATGCTCGGCTTCACCCACCCCCGGCAGGGCGCGCCGCCCGGCGCGCGCCTGTTCTCCCGGGTGCCCCGGGAGGGCAACTTCCTCTCGGCGGTCGGCGACCGGCGATCGCGGGCGCTGCTGGGGGCATTCCAGCGCTCCGCGGGTCGGCACCTGCCCGTGGTCGGTCTCACGGTCCCGCTCAGGGGCTGGCTCCTGCCCGACACCCGCCGCTCCGACAACGCGCGGTTCTGGGACGAGGGCTATCCGGCGCTGATGGTCACCGACACGGCGGACTTCCGGAACCCGCACTACCACCGGCCGACCGACACGCCCGACACCCTCGACTACGCGTTCCTCACCAACGCCACCGCCGCGGTCGGGGCCGCGATCCGGGACCTGGCCGGCGCGCCGTGAGCGCGGGGGGCGGGCGCGTGCCGGAACGACGGCCGGCACCGCCCCGCCGCTACAGCACCTTCTCGTAGAGCCGGAAGGTCCTCACCCGCGGGCAGCCGAGCCCCTCGATGACGCGGCGCACGCGCACGTTGTCGTCGAGCACCAGGGACAGGTCGCCTTCCTCGATGCCGGCCTTGCCGCCTTCCTCGATCATCCGCGTCACGATGCGCGCGGCCACGCCGCGCCCGGTATGGGCCGGGAGGACGCCCAGGAGGATGACGCGCCCGCTCCGGATGCGCGGCACCCGGCGCATCAGCTTGAGCCAGCCGAACGGCAGCAGGCGCCCGCCCAGACCGGCGAGCGCCACGTTCACGTCGGGAAGCAACAGGCCGAAGCCCACGGCTTCCCCGTCCACCTCCGCGATGACCACCAGCTCGGGACGGTAGAACGGCTTGAACGAGGCCGCCCGCTCGGCGAACTCGTCCCACGTGATCGGCACGAATCCCCACACGCCGGCGAACGACGCGTTGTACAGGCCGTGGAGCCGGCGCACTTCCTCGTCCCAGCGACGCGGGTCGGCCGTGCGCAACGCGAGCGCGGCCGACGGGTGCGCCTCCGCGCCTGCACC
The DNA here is from genome assembly GCA_035502185.1 of Gemmatimonadales bacterium. Lineage (NCBI taxonomy): Bacteria > Pseudomonadati > Gemmatimonadota > Gemmatimonadia > Gemmatimonadales > Gemmatimonadales bacterium. The sequence goes on along the minus strand of DATJUT010000107.1, from coordinate 15,679 downwards.
GGGGCCCGACGCGGGGCGCGACGCTCGTGCCGGGAGCTGGTCGCGGGTCCAGCGATAGGCGTGATAGTCACGGCACGGGCCGTAGCCCGCCGCCTCGACGAGCGCGCGATACCAGGGCGGATTGTACGGAGACAGCAGCGTGGGCGGGCGAGCGAACCCGTCGATCAGCAGCCCGACTTCATCCTGCGTCGAGAGATTGACCGGCCCGATCACGCACGTGACGCCCTGCGACCTCAGGGCCGACTCCGCCGCCGAGAACAGCGCACCCGACACCGCGGCGGCGTCGGTGGTCTCGAAGAAGCCGAAGAAGCCGGCGCCCGGCCTCCACCGGGCGGCGAACGCCGGGTCCACCACCGCCGCGATGCGCCCCACGACGCGGCCGTCACGTCGCGCGACGAACCTGCGCACCCAGCGGCCCTCGAGCGACGAGTTGTGCCGCGGCGACCAGCGTTGTCGCTCCGTCATCCGCAGCGGCGGCACCCAGTGCGGGTCGTCCCGGTACAACCGGTAGGGCAGGCCGATGAATGCGGAAGAATCCGCTCGGCTTTCCACCGCGGTTACCTCGACGGAGCCGTCCACGCGCGCCACGTTAGGGTTCGGGTGTGGCGCTGTCAAACGCCGTGGACGGCGCGGCTGCCTGACGCTTGCTTGACGCGCCGTCGACAGGATCAGTCGTGAGCCGAGCCGATCGTCCGCGCGTTCTCCTCGTCGCTCCCACCGCGACCGACGGTGCAGGCCGGCCCATCACGCAGCGCCGGCTCCACCTCCCCGGTCTCACGCTCCCGATGCTCGCCGCGGTCACGCCCGAGGGCTGGGAGGTGCGGCTGGTCCACGAGACCGTCGAGCCGATTCCGTACGGCGAGCGGTGGGACGTCGTGGGCCTCACGGGCATGGGCTCCGGGATCGTGCGCGCCTGGGGCATCGCCGACCGGTTCCGCCGGCTCGGCGCGAGGACGGTGATCGGCGGCATCGCGGCGACGCTGGTGGGACCGGCGCGCTCGCTCGAGCACGCCGACGCGGTGGTCACGGGCGAAGCCGAGGAGACCTGGCCCGCGCTGCTGCGCGACTTCGCGGCGGGACGGATGAAGGCCACGTACCACGCCGCGACGCCGCCGCCCATCGAGTCGCTGCCCGTGCCCCGCTACGACCTCCTGGACCGCCGCACTCTCGGGCGGTGGCGGCCCGTGCAGGCCACCCGCGGCTGCCCGCACACGTGCGACTTCTGCTCCGTCACGGCCTTCTTCGGCGCGACGCAGCGGCGGCGGCCCGTGGACCAGGTGGTGCGCGACGTGCGCGTGGCGAAGCGGCACGGCACCCGCTACATCGCCTTCATCGACGACAACATCGGCGTGGACTGGGACTACTGCGGCGCGCTGTGGGAGGCGCTGATCCCCGAGCGCATCCTGTGGATGAGCCAGTGCAGCCTGCAGGTCGCCGAGCGCCCGGCCCTGCTCGCCCTGGCCCGGCGCAGCGGCTGCCGCCTGCTGTCCTTCGGCGTGGAGTCGGTCAGCGCGGAGAGTCTCGCGCTGCACCGCAAGGCGTGGAACCGGCCGGGCCGCTACCGCGACGCGGTGGCCGCGGTGCGCGGCGCCGGGATCGACGTCTCGACCGAGATGATGGTCGGTCTCGAGGGCGACGACGCGTGGACGTTCCAGCGGACGTTCGACTTCGTCATGGACAACGCCGTCTCGGTGCCGCGGGTCTTCATCGTCACGCCGGTGCCGGGCACGCCGCTGTTCGAGCGGATGCGGCGCGAGGGCCGCCTCCTCACGGAGGACTTCAGCCGCGTCAACGGCGGCGAAGTGATCTTCCGGCCGAAGCGGCTCACGGTCGAGCAGCTCGAGGCGGGCTACTGGAAGCTGTACCGGCGGCTGATGTCCCTGCCGGCCATTCTGCGGCGCGTGGCGAGGAATCGCGCCCGCCTGGGGCCGTTTCTCCGGGCCTTCGTGCTCGGGGTGAACCTGCACTACCGCGGTCACATCCGGCGCGGCATCACGCCCGGGATCGTGTAGGCGCGGGTGCGCGTCCTGCTGGTCCGTCCTCCGGTACCGCCCGTCACCATCGGGCTCAAGCACGTCATGGTGTGCGAGCCGCTGGAGCTGGAGTACGTCGCGGCGGGCCTGGCGGGGCACGAGGTCGAAATCCTCGACCTGCTGGTCGAACGCGGCTTCGAGCGCCGGCTGCGCCGCTTCCGGCCCGACGTCGTCGGAACGAGCGCCTACATCACCGGCGTCAACGAGGTGAAGAAGCTGTGCCGGGCCGCCAAGCGCTGGAATCCGCGCGTCGCGACGGTCGTGGGCGGCGTCCACGCGTCCCGGGTGCCCGAGGACTTCGCCGACGCCGCGGTGGATTGCGTGGCCCTGGGCGACGGCACCGAGCTGATGCCCCAGATCGTCGCCGCCCTGGCCGCGGGCCGTCCGCTGGACGGCGTGCCGGGCCTCGCGCTGCCGGAGCCCGGAGGCGTGCGGCGGACCGCCCCGCGGCCGTACATGCGCGATCCCGACGCGCTGCCGTTCCCGCGACGCGATCTCGTGGCGCACCTCGGGCGCCGCTACTACTACCTGTTCCACCGGCCGGTGGCGCTCCTCAAGACCACGTGGGGCTGCTGGTACGACTGCAACTTCTGCTTCACGTGGCAGATCACAGGGGGCGTCGCCTACTCGCGGAGCCCCGCGTCCATCGTGGAGGAGCTGGCCACCATCGAGGCGGACGACGTCTACATCGTGGACGACATCTTCCTCATCGACCGCGCGCGGCTCGCGGGCATCGCGGCCCTGCTCCGGGCCCGCGGCATCCGCAAGCACTACCTGTGCTTCGCCCGCTCGGACTTCGTCGCGCACCACGAAGCGGTGATCGCGGAGTGGGCGGCGCTCGGCCTCTCCGCCGTGCTGCTCGGCCTCGAGGCCCCCACGCAGGGCGAGCTGGACTCGCTGGCGAAGCGCACCACCGTGGACCACAATCGCCGCGCCATCGAGGTCCTCAGGCGGCACGGCGTGGACACCTACGGCTCGCTGATGCCGCGGCCCGACTACGAGCCCGCGGACTGGGAGCGGCTGCGCCGCTACATCGAAGACAACGGGCTCTACTACCTCAACATCTCGCCGCTGACGCCGCTCCCCGGCACCGCGATCTGGGAGCGCTACGAGGGCTCGCTGACCGTGAGCCGCCGGGCGCACGGCCTGTGGGACCTGTCGCACGCCGTGCTGCCGACGCGGATGCCCCTGAAGGCCTACTACCGCGAGCTGCTCCGCACCTACGCGGGCGCGATCCTCGACCTGCGGCGCGCCAGGCGCCTGTCGCTGCGCCGACGTCCCCCGCTGTGGTCGCCCGCCCACCTGCGGCTGCTGTGGGGCGCTGTCCGCGTGTATGTCCAGCTGCTGGTCGCCCACCGGCACCACGCGCCGCGCGCCATCGCGCGCGCCGAGTACCCGGGCCCCGAAAGCGCTCCGGCGGTGCGGGCGTGAGCGCCACCACGGCCCCTTCGTGCCCGGCGAGCGGCATCCGTGCCCGCGTCTTCCGCACCATCGCCGACGTGGACCCGGCCGAGTGGGACCGCCTGCTCGACGCCGACGATCTCCAGGCCACCCACCGCTTCATCCGCACCTGCGAGGAGGCGCGGGTGGAGGACGCGTGCTACCGGCACGTGATGGTGCACGACGCCGCGGGCCTCGCCGCGGTGGCCTCGCTCAGCCTGATGACCGTGAAGCTGGACCTGCTCTCGACCGGACGCACGCGGCGGGCCATCCGGTGGGCGCGGAGGTTCCGCCCCCGGCTGCTCGAGGTGCCGATCGTCTTCTGCGGGCTTCCCGTGTCCTTCGGCCGCTCGTGCCTGCGGTTCCGCGCCGACGCGGACCGCGCCGGGGTGCTGCGGACCGTGGCGGCCGAGGCCGAGGCGTTCGCCGCCGACGCCGGCGCCCCCGTCCTCTGCTTCAAGGAGTTCACGGCGGGCGAGGCCGCCGAGCTGGAGCCGCTCACCCGGCTCGGCTTCTTCGCCGCGCCGAGCCTGCCCTCGTGCTATCTCGAGCTGCCGTGGACGTCCCCCGACGAGTGGCTGGGCGCGATGCGCTCCGGCTATCGGCACCAGGTCGCCGCGGGCGCGCGCCAGGGCCGCGTCTCGGGAACCACGGTGCGAGTGGTGCGGGACTTCCGGGACGAATGTCCACGCATCTTCGCCCTCTACGAGCAGGTGATGGACCGCGCGCCGTTCCAGCTCGAGCGCCTGAACCTCGCGTACTTCGAGCGGCTGGCGGAGAACCTGCGGCGCGAGGCGCGAGCCATCCTGGTCGAGCGCGGCGGGCGGCTGCTGGCGATGGCGATCCTGCTCGAGACATCGGGCCTGACGACGTTCCTGCTGGCGGGGATCGACTACCCGGCGAACCGGAAGCACCACGCGTACCTGAACGTGGTGGCGGAGGTGGTGGCGGAGGCCATCCGCTCGGGCGCACCCGCGCTCGAGATGGGCCAGACGTCGTACGAGCCGAAGCGGCGGCTCGGGGCCGTCGTCACGCCTCGCACGCTGTTCCTGCGGTGCCGCTCGCGGGTGGGCCACCGGTTGTTCCGGGCCGCCGCGCCGCTGCTCTTCCCCGTGCCGCGGCTGGAGCCGCGACACGTCTTCCGCAACGCTACGGCGTCACCTTGAACACCTTGTCGCCGGTCCGCACCCGGTCGGCGACCTGCAGCCCGAACTCGTCGGCCGGCTTGGCGGTCTCGATCTTCTGGTGCTCCACCTCCATCGAGGTCACCGTCTCGGTCAGATCGGTGTGCGCGCCCTTGATGTGGATCTGATCGCCGACCTTGACTTGGTCCGCGGTCATTTTCACGATCGCGACGTGTGGGCGGTCGAAATAGTGCGTCACGACGCCGACTTCGAGCTCGGGCATGGGGCCTCCTTGCGGTACGGCACTATGGTACCGCTCCGCCGGGCGGCCCGCGAGGGCGGCCGGCGGGCGGCGGGCCACCTCCCAAACGGGGCCCCATTACCATAGGTTTGGCGCAGTCCAGGCCATGCCATCACATCGCTCCCTCGCCGGCTGCGCCCCGGTCCGCTGCGGATTGGGGCTCTTCTTCCTTGCCGTCAGTGCCACTGGCACGTTGTCTGGCCAGTGCCCCGACGGCACGCCGCCGCCGTGCGCGGCCGCGCCGCGCGTGCTTGCGTCAGCGCACATCCCGGACGCCAACAGCGTCGCCGTGTTGCCGTTCGAGAACACGCGGCGCGACACCGCCTACGACTATCTGTCGGACGGGCTCGCCTCCTCCATCGCGACGAGTCTCGCCCAGGTGCCGCGCCTCGCCGTCCGCAGCCCCAGCTTCGTGCGGCGCGTCAGCCAGTCGGCCGTGCAGGACGAAGCGGCCCTCGGCCGCCGGCTCGACGTGCGCTACATCGTCGAGGGCGAATTCCAGCGCGGCGGCGACCGCGTCCGCGTGGCGGTCCGGTTGGTGGCGCTGCCCAGCGGCACCGAGCGCTGGGGCGACGCGTACGTCAGGCCCAGCGCCGACCTGCTGGGCGTGCAGGAGGACATCGCGCGCGAGGTGGCGACCCGCATCGCCGGCGCGCTGCTGCCTCCGGAGACACGCGCGCTGGCGGCCCGGCCCACGCACGACCCTGCGGCGTACGACCTGGTCCTTCGCGGCAACTTCTACCTTGCGCAGCGTTCACCGGCCGCGGTGCGCCGGGCGATAGACGAGTACGACGCGGCCGCACGGCTCGACTCGGCCTACGTGGATCCGCTGGCCCGGGTGGCGTACGCCGACGGCCTCATCGTGTTCTACGGATGGGACTTCGGCCTGCCGGCCGACAGCGTGCTGGCGCGGGGCGTAGCTGCGGTCGACCGCGCACTGCGCCTCGACTCCGCGTCATCGGATGCCTGGATGGCACGCGGTCTTCTGCTCACGCGCCGCGAGCCTCGGTCCTACCAGGGCGTGATCCCGGCGCTGACGCGCGCCGTCGCGCTCGATCCGCGCAATACGGAGGCCTGGCATCAGCTGGGCACGACGCTGCAGTACCTCGGAAAGAGCGCGGCATCCGACAGCGCCCTGCGGCGTGCCGTCGCCCTCGAGCCCGACCGGTTCATCACCCTCAGCAACCTGGCGACTTCGGCGGAGATGGACGGCCGGTTCGCCGAGGCGAGGTACTGGAACGACAGCGCCCTGGCGGTGAACCCGACGTTTGTCTCGGCGCTGGGCGCCCGCGTGCGCCTGGCCATCGCGCGACACGACACCGCAACCGCGCGCGCGGCGGCGGCGGCGCTCGACCGGGACAGGCCCGCCCCGGAGGTCCCGATCGCCATGGCGGCTCTGGCCGTCTACGACTCGTGGCGCGGCGACACGGCTTCGGCCCGGGCCCGCGCCGAGCGCGCGGTCCGGGCGTTCGGCGACGCCACCCACGTGCTGTGGCTCGGCGCTCCCACCGCGATGACGTTGGCGAGCGCGGGCGAGCTGGACCGCGCGATGGATCTGCTCGAGCGGCTGCAGCCGCACGGCATCGACATGCACCTGTTCCTGCGGCTTCCGGCATTCGACCCCCTGCGGACCACGCCCCGCTTCGTGCGCCTGTTCGCCGAGACCGCGCCGCAGGAACAGTGACGATGAGGCTGCCTCTGCCCCCGGCCACGGTGCCTCTTCACCCGCGCTCGCTGGTGGCCGGGTCTCGCGCCTCGGGGCTGCTCTTCCTTCTTGCCGTCTGCGCAACCGGCAACCTGAAGGGCCAGTGCCCGGACGGCACCCCGCCGCCGTGCGCGGTGCGACCGTATCACGCGCCGGCGCCGCCGCCCAACAGCCTCGCGGTGCTGTACTTCGACAATCGCTCCCGCGACACGGCGAGCGCGTACCTGGCCGACGGCCTGACCGACGAGCTGATCATCCGCCTCAGCCGCGTGCAGCGGCTCCAGGTGCGTTCCCGATTCGAGTCGGAGCGCCTCCGGGGCCGGCCGGCGTCGGACCCGCGCGCGCTCGGCCGGGCGATCGGCGCCGCGTACCTCGTCACGGGGAGCCTGCAGCAGTCCGGCCAGCGCGTGCGCCTGGAGGTGGCCCTGGTGCGTGCCGCCAACGGCGCCACGGTGTGGGGAGACATCTACGACCGCACCGGAGCGGACCTGCTCCAGATCCAGTCGGACATCGCGAGCGCCGTGGCCGGCGCCATCGTGGGTCAGCTGCTCCCCGACGAGCGTGTGTCGCTGGAGCGGCGGCCGACCAACGACCCGTTGGCGTATCAGCTGTTCCTGGCCGGCATCGGCGCGGCCAACACGACCAACGAGCCCGGACTCAGGGCCGCCCTGGAGTTCTTCGACCGCGCCGTCGCGCGCGACTCGGCCTTCGCCCTCGCGCTGGCCTGGAAGGCCGCGGTATGGGTCCAGCTTTCGGACGGGTACGTCGAGGGGCGGGTCGGCTACGTCCGCGCGCGCGAAGCCGCCCAGCAGGCGCTGCGGCGCGACTCGTCGCTCGCCATCGCGTACGCCATGCTGAGCCAAGCGACCGTCGCGCTCGACCTGGATGCCGCCTCGGGCATCGCGCTGGGCGAGCGCGCCGTGAAGCTCGACCCGCACCAGTCGTGGTCGCACGAGGCCCTCCAGTCCGCGCTGCTGCTGGCTGGCCTCGCCGATTCCAGCGTGCGCGAGGGCCTGCGTGCCTGGCAGGAGGACACCTTGTCCGAGGTGGCGGCCGTCATCTGCGTCTGGACAGGCTACATGGCGGGCGAGACGGACTCCGTCGTCGCGGTCTTCCCACGGATGCGTGCGGCGCTGGACCCGGAAGACATCCGGATCCTGGAAGGACTCGTGGACGTGGCGCATGGACGGTACGCGCGGCCGGCCGAGCAACTCAGCTGGCGGTTCTACGGCGGCATCGCGGCCGGTGAGCAGGTGCAGGCGCTCACGGCCCTCGGCCGCCGGGACGCCGCGCGCGCCGTGACCGACTCCATGGTGCAGTACGCCCGCGGCGCGTACTACAACGCCTATGCGGTCGCCAAGGCGTACGCGGCGCTCGGCGCGGCGGACAGCGCGTTCGCCTGGCTGGAGCGCGCCCACGGGCAACGCACGATCTGGCTGACGGCCGTCGCCCTCGATCCGGGCTTCGCCCCGCTGCACGCGGACCCGCGCTGGCCCGCGTTCCTTCGGCGCATCGGGGTGACGCGATGAGCGCGTCCTGGTCTCCGGCTGCTTCGTCACTTGACCCGCGCCCGCTCGTCGCTGCGCCTCGCGCCGCGGGGCTCGCCTTCCTTCTTGGCGTCTGCGCAACCGTCGGCTTGAGAGGTCAGTGCCCCGACGGCACGCCGCCGCCGTGCGCGGTGCGGCCGTATCGCGCACCGCCGCCGCCGCCCAACAGCGTCGCGGTCCTGTACTTCGACAACCTCTCCCGCGACACCTCGGACGCGTTCCTCGCCGACGGCCTCACCGAGGAGATCATCATCCGCCTCGGCCAGGTGCCGCGTCTCGACGTGAAGTCGCGGTTCGAGGTGCTGCGGTTCCGGGGCCGGCCGCTGCTCGACCCCGCGGGCACCGGCCGCTCGCTCGGCGCCGCGTACCTCGTGGCCGGCAGCGTGCAGCGCGCCGGCGACCGCGTGCGGATGCGGGTCGAGCTGCTCCGCGCCCTGACGCGGTCGCAGGTCTGGGGCGACGTGTTCGACCGGGCCGGCAGCGACGTCCTGACGCTCGAATCCGACATCGCCGAGGCGGTCGCGACGGCGATCACGGGCCAGCTGTTGCCCGCCGAGCGCACGCGCCTGTCGCGACCCGTGACCTCGGACCCGGTCGCGTACGAGCAGTATCTGCGCGGCCTCCAGGCCGCGCACAACTTCGGCGACGAGGCCGCCTTGAGGAGCGCGGTGGCGTATTTCAACCGCGCCATCGAGCGCGATTCCGGCTTCGCCAGCGCGTTCGCGGGCAAGGCGGTGGCCTGGAGCGTGCTGGCGGACGGCTACGTGACCCCGCGCGAGGGGTACGGGCAGACCCGCGTGGCCGCCAACCAGGCGCTGGCGCGCGACTCCTCGCAGGCGCTGGGGTGGGCGATGCTGGCGAACGCCACCATCGCGCTGGACCTGGACGCGCGCGAGGCCGAGCGGCTGGCACGCCGCGGGATCGCGCTGGACCCGCACGGGGGCTGGTCGCGCCTGTTCCTGAGCGGGGCGCTGTGGGCGGAGGGAAAAACCGACTCCGCCATCGGCGAAGCGCGGCGCGCGTGGCTGGACGATTCGCTGTTCACCATCATGAGCGTCAACTACCTCAACATTCTGGTCGGCGCCGGCCACCTCGACACGGCGGCGGCGATGATCCCGCGCATCCGGGCCATCCTGCCGCCGGCCGACGCCGACCCGCTCGAGGGCATGGTGCTGGGCGCTCGCGGCAGTTGGCGCGGCGCCGCCAGACTCCTGGACTGGCGCTACTACGGCGGCTGCTTCGATGCGGGGATGTACGTGCGCTCGCTCCTGGCGCTCGGCGACACGGTGGGCGCGCGCGCCACGGTGGACTCCATGGTGTCGGCGCGCACGCCCGGCTACTACAACCCGATCGCGCTGGCGCGGGCCTACGCGGCGCTGGGCGACGTGGACCGCGGCCTGGAGTGGCTGGGCCGCGCGTTCGAGGAGCGAACCGCCATGGCGATCTGGACGCGCCAGGATCCCGAGCTCGCGATCCTGCGGGCCGATCCGCGCTACGCGGCGATCGACCGGGAGCTGAGATTCTGATGCCTGCGCTCTTGGGCCCCCGCCCGCTCGTGGCCCGGCCTCCGACTTGGGGGCTGGTCGTGTGCCTTGCCATCTGTGCCACTGGCAGCTTGAAGGGCCAATGCCCGGACGGCACGCCGCCGCCGTGTGCGGCACGGCCGGGCTCGAACAGCGTCGCCGTCCTCGTCTTCGCGAACCGCGCCCGCGACTCCAGCCTTTCGCTGCTGGCCGAGGGGCTGGCCGACCAGATCACGACCGACCTCGGACAGGTCCGGCGCCTCGACGTGCTCAGCTCCGCCAGCGTGCGCACCGTCCTGGCCCGCGGCTCGCGCGACCCGCGCCGCGTCGGCGAGGAGCTGGGCACCCGCTGGCTCGTGGACGGTGCGCTGCTCCCCGGGACGGCGCGGGTGGCCATCAACGTGCAGCTGGTCGAATCGGCGATCGGGCGGGTGCGCTGGTCGGCGACGTATCAACGGCCCACCGAGGACCTGTTCGGCCTCATCGCCTCGGTCTCCGACTCCGTCGCGCGGGCGATCGTGGGGGAGCTGGATCCGGCGGAACGGGCGGCGCTCGCCGCCCGGCCCACCCGCAGCGCGGCGGCCTACGACGCGTTCGTGCGCGCGCAGGCCCTGGGGCGGCGCGGCGGCTTCTACGACCTCCGCCACGCGGTGACCGGCTACGAGGACGCGATCGCGGCGGACTCCGGCTTCGCCGCGGCCTGGGCCGGCCTGGCGTGGGTGTGGATGTACCACGACGCGTTCTACCCGCCGCGGGTCGTCTATCCGCGCGCTCGCGAGGCGGCAGACCACGCCCTGGCCATTGACTCCACGCTCGGCAGCGCGCTGATCGCCCGCTCGATGGTCGCGACCTGGTTCGAGTACGACTACGGGTGGGGCGAGCGCCTGGCCCGGACCGTCCTCGCCCGCGATCCCGGGAACGCCCGGGCCCACCTCGCCCACGCCTTCGCGCTGCTGGGGCTTGGCCGCACGGGGGAGGCGGCGGCGGCGGCGCGGGTCGCGCAGCGCGCCGATTCGCTGGACGTTCTCCTCACGAGCGACGTGGCGATCATCCTGATGGCCGCCGGGCGACCGGCCGAAGCGGACACCGCGATCCGCGTGGCCCGGGACGCGAGCGGGGACTCCCTCCTCCTGGGGTGGCTCGAGTCCGAGGTCCTGCTCACCACCGGCCGGTGCGGCCCGTCGGTCTCGGGAGTGGTCGGGATCCTGGGCACCGCCTGCCGGAGCGGCCCCGCCGCGGCGCGTCCCGGCGTGGACTCGATCGCGGCCGCCGTGACGCGCGGAGACGGCGCCTACGTCGGGGCGCACGCCCTGGCGGCGTACTACGCCGCGACCGGCGACCGGGAGGCGACCCTGCATTGGCTCGCGCGGGCGCTCGAGCAGCGGGGCTTCCTCGGCCTGATCGCCAGGCACCCCCTGTTCGCCTTCGTGCGCGACGACCCGCGCTTCCAGGCGCTCCTGCGCGCGGCCAACATCCCGGTCCCGGCAGGCAACTAGTGCGCGCGCCGCGGCTCCGGGTCTCCGTCCACCGTCGGCCTGGTCACTCGGGCCGTCGCCCGCCCGTGGCCGGACCGGCGACTCTCGGGCTGTTCTTGCTCCTTGCCCTCTGCGCAACCGGCCCCTTGAGAAGCCAGTGCCCCGACGGCACGCCGCCGCCGTGCGGCGCGCGCGCCCCGGCCGCCGCGCCCAACAGCGTGGCGATGCTCTACCTCGACAACCTCTCCCGCGACACGGCCGACGCGTTCCTCGCCGACGGGCTCACCGAGGAGATCATCATCCGCCTCGGGCAGGTCCAGCGCCTCGACGTGAAGTCGCGGTTCGAGGTGCAGCGCCTGCGCGGCCGTGCGGCCCTGCAGGACCCGAGCGCCCTCGGCCGACTGCTCCACGCGGCGTACCTCGTCATCGGCAGCGTCCAGCGCGTCGGCGACCGGGTGCGGCTCCGGGTCGAGCTGGTCCGGGCCGCGACCCGGGGCCAGGTCTGGGGCAACATCTACGACAACGCGAGCGCGGACCTGCTGAACGTCGAGTCGGACATCGCGCGCGCGGTCGCCACCGGCATCACCGGCCAGCTGCTGCCGGAGGAGAGCTCGCAGCTCGCCCGGCCGGTCACCTCCGACCCGGTGGCCTTCGAGGAGTATCTCCGCGGGCTGGTGGCCGAGAACAGCTCGTTCGACGAGGCGCAGATCCGGAACGCCCTGGTCCACTTCGACCGCGCCATCGCCCGCGACTCCGCCCTGGCCGGGGCATACGCCGGCCAGGCGGCGGCGTGGGTCGCCCTCGCCGACGCGTACGTGCCGCCCGCCGAGGGGTACCGCCGGGCGCGCGAGGCCGCGCGACAGGCCCTCGCCCGCGACTCGAGCCAGGCCGACGCCTACGCGATCCTGTCGAACGCCGCCATCGCGCTCGACCTGGATGCGCACGAAGCCGAGCGGCTGGCCCGGCGCGGCCTGGCGCTGGATCCGCGGGACGCGCTGGCCCAGATCAACCTCAGCATGGCGCTGCTGGCGCAGGGTCGCCTCGCGGCGGCGTGCGACGAGGCGCGGCTCGCGTGGCAGGCGGATTCGCTCACCGCCATGAACGGCGTCTGGTACGTCGACGCGTGCATCCACGCCCGTCAGCTCGACAGCGCCGCTGCGGCCCTGCAGCGGCTGCGGAAGTACCTTTCGCCTGCGGACCTCGATCCGATGGAAGGCCGCCTGCTGGTGGCGCGAGGCGACTGGCGGCGTGCGGAGCCGCTGCTCCGTTGGCGCTATTACGGGGGCCTAGTGGCCGGCACGTACGTCCGCGCCCTCCTCGCGCGCGGCGACACGGCGGCCGCGCGCGCCACGGTGGACTCGATGCTGGCGGCGCGCCGCGACGGGTACTTCAACCCCATCGCCCTGGCCCGGGCGTACGCCGCGCTGGGCGACGTGGACCGCGGCCTGGAGTGGCTGCACCGGGCGGTGGACGAGCGGACCCTCTGGGTGGAGTGGCTGCGCGTGGACGACGAGCTGGCGCCGCTGCGGGCCGATCCGCGCTACGCGGCGATCGACCGGGAGCTGAGGTTCTGATGCCTGCGCACTCGACCCGTCGCCCGCTGGATGCCCGGATCACGACCTCGGGACTCGTCGTCCTCCTTGCCGTCTGCGCAACCGGCAACGTGAGGAGCCAGTGCCCCGACGGCACGCCGCCCCCGTGTGCAGGACGACCGGCGCGCCTCGCCGCGCCGCCCGCGAACAGCGTCGCGGTGATGTACCTCGACAACGAGTCGCGCGACACCAGCGACGCGTATCTGGCCGACGGGCTCACGGAGGAGATCACCACCAAGCTCGGGCAGATCGGCCGACTGGCGGTGACCTCGAACACGACGATGCGGCGGTATCGGGGACCGGCCGCCCTCGAGCCGACGGCGCTCGGCCGCGCGCTGCGCGTCGCGCAGCTGGTGAGCGGCAGCGTGCGCCGGGCCGGCCACCGCATCCGCGTCAACGTCGAGCTGCTGCGGGCGCGCGACGGCGTGCAGCTGTGGGCCGACGCCTACGATCAGACGGACGCCGACCTGCTCGCCATCGAGGAGACCATCGCCCGCAGCGTGGCGACCGCGATCGCGGGCCGGCTGCTGCCCGGCGAGCAGGCGAGCCTCGCGGCGCGGCCCACGCAGAACCCCGAGGCGTACGACCATCTGCTGCGGGGCAACTTCTCCATCGCGCAGCGCACGCCGGCGGCGGCCCGGCGGGCGCTAGCCGAGTACCAGGCTGCGGCGGCCCTGGACCCGGCCTTCGCGCTCGCCTACGGGCGCATCGGCCTGTGCTACGCGTTGTTCATCGACTGGGGCTGGCCGTACCCCGGCCTCACGGAGGACAGCCTGCTGGTCCTGGGATCGTCGGCGGCCGACCGTGCGCTGCAGCTCGACTCCCAGTCCACCGACGGCTGGATGGCGCGGGCCTACATGGACGTGTACCTCCATCCGACCACGTTCGAGGGGGCGTTGCCGGCCTTCGAGCGGGCGATCGCGCTCGATCCCAAGAACGCCGAGGCGCATCACCAGTACGCCAGCATCCTGATGTCCATGGGCCGCGACCGGGCCGCCGCCGTGGAGTACCGGCGCGCGCTGGCGCTCGACCCGCTGCGCGCGATCACCCTGGACAACTTCGGGGGCATGCGGTACCTGGAGCACCGCACCGAAGAGGCGGCCGGGCTCCTGGACAGCAGCATCGCCGCGGATCCGCAGGCCTATTACGCGTACGTGGACCGCGCGGACCTGCGTCTGACGGGTGGCGATGTGGGCGGGGCCCGTGCCGACGTGGCCGCCTCGGTGCGCACCCGCCCGGGTGATTACATCGTCTCCAGTGAGCCACTGGTCGCCACGCTCGAGGGCCTGTCCGGCGACACGGCGGCCGCACGCGCACGGCTGGCGCGCGTGACGGCCGGGCTGCCGAATCCCGAGCACCCGGACTACACCGCCGCGCAGTGGATCGCGCTCGCCTACCTCCGCATCGGCGATCGCGAGCGCGCGCTGTCCGTGCTCGAGAGTGTGAGACCGCGCGGCATCAATCTCTGGTTCATCATGCGGGATCCCGGCTTCGACCCGATCCGCGAGACGCCGCGCTTCCGCGCGCTGGTGGAGCGCACCCGGCCGCCGGCGGCGCCATGAAACTCGTGCCCCGCGCTCTCGCTACCGCTCTCGTGGCCCGTCGCCCGCTGGTGGCTTGGCCGACGACCTCAGGGCTCGTCTGGTGTCTTGCCGTCTGCGCAACCGGCAACTTGAAAAGCCAATGCCCCGACGGCACGCCGCCGCCGTGCGGCGCGCGGCCGGCCCGTCCCGCACCGCCCACGAACAGCGTGGCGGTGCTCTACCTCGACAACCTCTCGCGCGACACCGCCGACGCGTACCTCGCCGACGGGCTCACGGAGGAGGTCATCATCCGGCTCGGGCAGGTCCGGCGCCTGGACGTGAAATCGCGCTACGAGGTGGAGCGGTTCCGGGGCCAGGCGGCGCGCGATCCGGCGCAGCTCGGGAAGGCCTTGCGCGCGGCGTACCTGGTGACGGGCAGCGTCCAGCGTGCGGGCGACCGTGTGCGGCTGCGGTACGAGGTGATCCGCGCGGCCACCGGTGCGCGGGTGGCCGGCGACGTGATCGACCGCGTCAGCGACGACGTGCTGACCATCGAGACCGACATCGCCCGCGAGGTCGCGACCGCCATTACCGGTCAGTTGCTCCCCGACGAGCGCGCGCGCCTCGCCCGGCCGTTGACCTCCGACCCGCTCGCCTACGAGGAGTACCTGCGCGGCCTCCAGGCACTGAACAGCAGCTACGACGAGACGGCCCTGCGCTCCGCGCTGGCCCACCTGGGCCGGGCCATCGCGCGGGATTCGTCCTTCGCCGCCGCGTATGCCGCCAAGGGCCTCGCCTGGGCGGAGCTCGCCGACGGCTACGTGTCCCCGCGCGAGGGCTACGGTCAGGCGCGTGTCGCCGCCGTCCGGGCCCTGGCCCTGGACTCGCTGCAGGCGCTCGGGGCTGCCGTGCTCGGGGCCGCCGTCCTCGCCCTGGACCTCGATGCCCACGAAGCCGAGCGGATCACCCGGCGAGGGGTGGCGCTCGTTCCGCGCGGTGACCAGTCCCATGGCCTGCTGAGCAGCGCCCTGTTCGCCGAGGGCAGGATGGATGAGAGTATCACCGAGGCGCGGCTCGCGTGGGAGGCGGATTCGCTGCTCTCGAACAACGGCGTCTGGTACGCCCAGACCCTGATCCTCAGCCACCGCCTCGACAGCGCGGCGACGCTCCTGCCGCGCCTCCGCGTGACCCTGCCGCCCGCCGACGCCGACGCGGTCGAGGGCATGCTCCTGGCCGCACGCGGCGATCTTCGCGGCGCCGCGCCCCTCCTGAGCTGGCGGTACTACGGCGGCCTGGTCGCCGGGACGTACGTCCGCGCCCTGCTCGCGCGCGGCGACACGGCGGCCGCCCGCGCCACCGTGGACTCCATGGTCGCCGCCCGCGCGACCGGCTACTACAATCCGATCGCCCTGGCCA
>DATJUT010000106.1 GCA_035502185.1 Gemmatimonadales bacterium | reverse complement strand
GCCTCGATCTTGGAGAGGTCGAGGATGTCGTTGATCAGCGCCAGCAGGTGGCGGCCGGCGGTGTGGATCTTCTCGAGGTCGGGGGCGAGCGCGGTCTGGCCGAGGTCGGCGACCTCCTCCTGCAGCATCTCGCTGTAGCCGATGATGGCGTTGAGCGGCGTCCGCAGCTCGTGGCTCATGCTGGCGAGGAACTGGCTCTTGGCGCTGTTGGCGGCCTCCGCCTCCTGGCGCGCCAGCAGCAGCTCGGTGATGTCGTGGTACAGCCCCATCACGCCCACCTGCTCGCCGGCCACGGTCACCGGCACCGCGAGCACCTCCACGTCCACCAGCGTGCCGTCCTTGCGCAGCCGCTGCCGCACGACCTTGACGGCGCGGTGGTCCGCCGCCTGGCGGGTGTACGCCACCGCCTCGCGGCGCATCTCCTCGGTGGTGATCAGCTGGTCGAGGTTGCGCCCCACCACCTCCGCCTCCGCGTAGCCGAACAGCCGCTCGAACGCGGGGTTGCACGAGACGATGTTCTCCTCGACGTCGAGGGCGACGATCGCCACCGGGTTGTTCTTGACCAGCTCCTCGAAGTACTGCTTCTGGTGCTGCGCCGCGCTGTAGAGCCGCGCGTTCTCAATCGCGATCGCCGCCTGCGGCGCGAACAGGTTTACCAGCCTGATGTCGCCCGGACCGAACGCCTTGCGGGGATCGGCGTGCCACACGCTCAGCGCGCCCACCAGCCGCCCCCGGATCAGCAGCGGGACCACCGCCACGGCGTGGGCTTCGACCTGAGCGTACTGCGCCGACCGCCCGGCCCAGGTGCGGTAATCCGGGATGATCAGCGGCTCGAGCGTGCGGGCCACGTGCCCCATCGCGCCCTCGCCCACCTTCAGCCGGGCGCCGGTCGCGACGGTGCCCGTGTTGTAGTTGGCGAGGATCACCAGCTCCTGCTTCGGCTCGTCGAAGATCGCCAGCTCGCCCCCCGACACGCCGAGCAGCGTCGCGGCGCGCTCCAGCACCGCCTGGAACAGCTTCGACAGCTCCAGCTCCGCCGACAGGTCGGTCAGCGTGTCGAGCAGCGCCTGCTGCTCGCCGGCGCGCCGCCGCTCGGCCTCGAGCAGCTGCGCCTGGCGCCGCACCAGCCGGGCGCGCGCGATGGCGATGCCCGCCTGGTTCGCCGCGGCGGTGAGGATCTCGAAGTCGTGCTGGTCGAACGCGTTCGGCTCGGTGCTCTCGACCGCCAGGACCCCGACCGGCTTGCCTTCGATCAGCAGCGGAAGGTCCACCTCCGATCCGCTGTTCAGGGCCGGCAGGTAGTGCGCGTCGCGGGTCACCTCCGGCGTGTAGTGCAGCTGGCCGTCGAGGAGCGGGCGCTCGCTGATGCCGTGGCCCGGCGGGATCCGCATGCTGGAGGGCACGCCGGACCACCCCACGCTGGCCCGCAGCACCCGCTCGCCGCTCGCCGGGTCGAGCATGAAGACGCCGAGGAAGTCGTAGCCGAGAGCCTCGTCGTGCAGGCCCTGCACCACGGCCTGGCAGACGTCATTCTCGTCCTGGGCGGCGGCGATGCCCGCCGAGAGGCGCAGCAGCGCGGACTGCCGCCGCGCGGTCGCGCCGGCAATGCGAGGACGCCCACGGCTTCGACGTGGCACCTTGCTCATGGCTGCTCGATCGACTGTTCGAGGATTGGGGAACGGACGGACAATAGCCGGAACGGCCTTGCCGGGCAACGCCTTACAGATGACCCAGGTTCACCACGGCGCCGGCGTACAGCGCCCGGGGCTGCGGGCCCGCGAGGGGCACGATGAGCCCGGCGTCGAACGCGAGCCAGGCGTGCGCGGCCAGCGTCGGTCCGGCGAGCAGCGCCACGATCGGCTTCGCGCCCGCGGCCCCGGCCGTGCCGGGGTAGCCGTACAGCTCGGCCACCCACCCCAGCGGGCCGGCCGCCGGCCCGCCGAACGACGCGGTCCACAGGGCGCTGCTCCGCGGGGCCAGCGTTCCGGGCCCGCTGCGCCGCGTGTAACCCAGGTTGAGGTCCATCGAGAGCGGGCCGAGGTCGTGGCTGGAGATCAGCAGCAGGGCCACGTCGGTCGTGCCGGTGCCGAGTCCGGACGCGGTCGGCGCGGTGGGCAGCTTGAGGGCGGGCTGCACCGAGAAGTCTCCCAGCACCGGGGCCTTCCGGAGCAGGCGCACCTTCAGGCCGACGGCCAGATCGCCGAGTCCGGTCGCGCCGCCCGCCGGCGGATGCACCAGCGTCCCGTCCAGGTCCAGCTGCAGGCCGCGGGCGAGCCCGAGCTTCACCACGACCGGCGCGAGGGCGCCGCTCGACCGATCGGGGAAGCGGTCGAACTCGCCGCCGGCCTCGATCTCCACCCAGCCCGGGGCGACGGTGTAGGCGTGGGTCGCCACGGTGGGCCGCTCGGGCTGCACCGCGTGCGGGTCTGGTGCGGGCTCCTGCGCCGCCGCGGCCGCGACGACGCTACTAGTGGCGAGCGCGAGGAGGAAGATCGTCGCCTCCGATGTTGGTTCCCCCGGCGCGCTATTCTACTCCTGGTGCGGCGATCCGTCAGCCCGCCCGTGCGCCCTGCCTCCGTTGCCCATCGTCACCGGGTGGGGACGCCGGCTCTCGGTCAACGGTCGACGTCCAGCCGCAGCAGCAGAGTGCGGGGCCGGCCGATGGACGGGCCGCTGGTGAAGGCCCCCTTCAGCACGTAGTGGAGGTTGAAGAGGTTGTC
>DATJUT010000105.1 GCA_035502185.1 Gemmatimonadales bacterium | reverse complement strand
TACGGCGTCCCGCGGATCGAGGCGGCCTGGCAGTGGCTGGCGGCGGGCCACGCCGCCGGCCGGTTCGACGTGAGGCCGGTGCCGGAGTCCCGGCCGGCGAGTGCGGAGTCCGGCCCCGGCGTAGCGGTCGTGCGGCCGGCCGACCGGCCGAGCGCCGCGTACCGGCGCTACGGGCTCGCGGGTCCGGGCGACACGGTGCAGCGCTTCACGGTGACGCGCGTCGGCGGCCCGGGCGGGGTTCGGGCGACCTACCACCTCTCCTCCAACCGCCGGTGGCTGCGGCCCGGCCGCCCCACCGTGACGCTGGGCAGCGACGGCAGCGCCGCGATCGACGTGCACTACGACGCGTCGCTGCTCGCGGAGCCCGGGCGCTACGTGGGCGCCGTCACGGCCGTGAGCGAGGCCGACTCCGCGGCCGGCCCGGCGTTCCGTCTCGTCAGCGAGATCATCGTGCCCGAGAGCGCGCGGTGGACCGCGGTGGGGCCCGACGCGCGCCGGCTCGCGCCGGGCCGCGCCTGGCGCTACTACCTCGCCGTGCCGCCCGGCGCGTCCGGTCTCGCCGCGCGGCTGGTGCTCCCCGACACGGGCGAGCGCGCGTCGCTGTCCCTGTACGAGCCGTCCGGCCGTCCGTCGCGCACCCGGGACCACGTGGACGTCGGGGGAGGGGGCGGCGCGCGCGGCGTGCTGTCGGTGACCGACAACGACCTCGCCCCCGGCGTGTGGGAGGCCGTGGTGCAGGCGATGCCGGGCGATACGCTGCGCTACTCGTTCACGGCCGGCGTCCCGCCGCTCGCGCTCGCGCGGCTGGACTCGGGCGCGGCGGCCCGCTTCTCGATCGTCTCGATGGCGGACCGCGACACGTCGGTGCGCGTGGCGGCGGACCGGCTGGGGATCGTGACGGACTGGGAGGCCGCGATCGAGCACGGCGGCCCCTACACCCGCACCTTCACGGCCCCGGAGTGGGCGACGGAGGCGGTTGTCGAAGTACGACTCGCGCCGGCGGCGTGGAACGCGGTGACGGACTTCGGCGTGACGCTGTTCGACCGCGACGGCGAGCAGCTCGGCCAGGGCCCGATGAACTACGACTTCGGCCGCGTGACGGTGGACCTGCCGCCCAAGCGCGGCCCCGCGTTCCCGATCACGCTCGAGCTGTTCCCGGCGTTCGCCAGGCCGGAACCCCCGGAGCAGCTCGCGGCGAGCGTGAGCCTGGCCTTCGTCGGTCCGGCGGCCGCCGTTCGGCTGGGCGAAGGGGAAGCGCCGTTCACGGCCACGGTGCCGGCCGGGGGCGCGCGCGACGTCGAGATCCCCGCCTTCCCGCGCCTCGCGCCGTCGCCCGAGTGGCGCGACCTGGTCCGGATCCGGGTGTCGGGCGGGAAGGACGACTGGATGGGGCTGGAGCGGACGATGGGGATCTCTCGTCCGTGATCTCCCCACCCGTTACCACTCGCAGCTCGGCGTCTCGCAACTCTCCGGTCGACCGCCGGCCCCCCACCCGTGACCGTTAGAGTCGCGTCCGGTCAGGGCTTCTGGGGCGACTGGCTCGAGGCGCCCGTGCGCCAGGTCGAGGGCGGTCCGATCGACTATCTGATGATGGACTTCCTCGCCGAAGTGACGATGTCCATTCTTCAGAAGCAGAAGGCCCGCAACCCGTCCCACGGCTACGCGCGCGACGTGGTGCCGCTGCTGGAGCGCATCCTGCCCGCCGTCGTCGCGCGCGGCATCCGGGTGACCACCAACGCGGGGGGCGTGAACCCCGAGGGGTGCGCCGCCGCGATCGCGGCGGCCGCCCGCTCGCTGGGCCTGGGCGGCCGGCTCAAGGTCGGTGTGGTCACGGGCGACGACCTGCTGCCGCGGCTGGACGAGCTGCTGACCAAGGGGGTCGCCTTGGCCGACATGGACACCGGGCGGCCGCTCGGCGAGATCCGCCGCGACGTGCTGTCGGCGAACGCCTACCTGGGCGCGTGGCCGGTCGTGCAGGCCCTGGCGGCGGGCGCCGACGTCGTCGTGACCGGGCGCGTGACCGACACCGGGCTCACGCTCGCCCCGCTGATCCACCGCTTCGGCTGGGGCGCGGAGGCCTGGGACCTGCTGGCCGCGGGCACGATCGCGGGTCACATCATCGAGTGCGGCGCGCAGTGCTCGGGCGGCAACTACCTCGCCGGCTGGCCCGGGGTGCCGGAGCTGGAGGACGTCGGCTATCCCATCGTCGAGGCGGGATCCGACGGCTCGTTCGTGGTCACCAAGCACCCGGGTACCGGCGGGGCGGTGACGGTGGCGAGCGTGACGGAGCAGCTGGTCTACGAGATGGGGGACCCGCGGGAGTACATCACGCCCGACTGCGTCGCCGACTTCACGACCATCCGGCTGGCCCAGGAGGCGGCCGACCGCGTGCGCGTGAGCGGCGTGCGCGGCCGCCCGGCGACCGACCGGCTGAAGGTCTCGATCGCGTACGCCGCCGGCTACAAGGCGGTGGGGACGCTGGTGTACGCCTGGCCGGACGCGCTCGCCAAGGCCCGGGAGGCGGACCGCGTGCTGCGCGCGCGGCTGGAGCGCCTCGGGCTCCGGTTCGACGAGATGCTCACCGAGTTCGTGGGCTGGAACGCGACGCACGGCCCGCTCGCCGGCGCGCCGGCGCCGGACCTGCCGGAGGTGCAGCTCCGCTTCGGCGTGCGCGCCGCGGGGCGGGAGCCGGTGGAGCGGTTCACCCGCGAGCTGGCGCCCCTGATCCTCAACGGGCCGCCGAGCGTGACCGGGTTCGCCGGCGGGCGTCCCAAGGTGGAGGAGATCGTCGCGTACTGGCCGGCGCTGGTGCCGAAGGCCGAGGTCCGGCCCGAGGTGAAGGTGATCGCCGCGTGAAGCTGTTCGGCGTCCCGAGCCTGCCGACCGGGCCCGCCGCCCCCGTCGTGCCCCGCCTGCCGGGGCTGGACGACCAGCGGCGGCTCGTCACGCGCGCCCGCGCCGAGGCCCGGCGCTGGCTGCTGCGGAGCGTCCTGCTGCTGGTCGTCGCGGCGCTGGCCGTCCGCCGCGGCTGGATCGTGTTCGGCGTGGTGTTCCTCGCGCTGGCGATCCTGGGCCTGCAGCTTTCCCGCTCCACCGGCCGGCGGGCCGGCGAGCTGGCGCGCCGGCTGGACGGGCTGGAGGGGCCGTGAAGGTCCGGCTGCTGGAGCTCGCGCACGCGCGGAGCGGCGACAAGGGCGACACGGCCAACGTCGGCGTCATCGCGCGCCGGCCGGCGTATTTTCCGCTCCTGGCGCGGCTGCTCACGACCGAGCGCGTCGCGGCGCATTTCGCCGGGATGATCACCGGTCCGGTGGAGCGGTTCGAGCTTCCCAATCTCCACGCGCTCAATTTCCTCCTCCACGGCGCGCTGGGCGGCGGGGGCACGCTGTCGCTCAAGACCGACGCGCAGGGCAAGACGCTCAGCACCGCGCTGCTGCGACTCGAGCTGGAGGTGCCCGATGGCACCATCTGAGGCGAAGGGGAGGAAGACCCGGCCGATCGGGACGGCGGAGCCGCGCGTCCTGGTGGACGTGAGCGACGGCATCGCGACGCTCACCCTGAACCGGGCGGACAAGCGCAACGCGATCGACCGGCGGATGATCGGCGAGCTGAAGGCCGCGCTCACCCGGTGCGATCTGTCCGCCGACATCCGGGTCGTCGCGCTGCGCGGGGCCGGCAAGGACTTCTGCGCCGGCCTCGACCTCCCGGAGCTGCTCGCCTCCGCCGACCTCACCCCGGAGGAGAACGAGCGCCGCGCCATGGAGCTGGGCGAGCTGTTCCTGATGCTGCGCGAGATGCCCAAGGTCTCCGTGGCCGTCGTCGTGGGGCGGGCGCTGGCCGGCGGCTGCGGCCTGGCGACCGCGTGCGACATGGTGGTCGCCAGGGCCGGGGCGCAGCTCGGGTACCCCGAGATCCAGCGGGGCTTCGTGCCGGCGATGGTGATGACGATGTTGCGGCGCTCGGTGGGCGAGAAGGCCGCCTTCGACCTGGCCGCGACCGGCAGGCTGGTGTCGGCGGAGGAGGCCGAGCGGATCGGCCTGATCTCGCGGCTCGTGCCGGCCGAGGACTTCGACGTGC
Source organism: Gemmatimonadales bacterium (assembly GCA_035502185.1). Classification (NCBI taxonomy): domain Bacteria; kingdom Pseudomonadati; phylum Gemmatimonadota; class Gemmatimonadia; order Gemmatimonadales; species Gemmatimonadales bacterium. The sequence goes on along the minus strand of DATJUT010000105.1, from coordinate 21,249 downwards.
GCGTGACGACGCTCCTGGCGCAGCTCGCGGTGTCCTCGCCCTCCGCGCTCGCCCTGACCAAGCGGCAGCTGCACCAGATCGGGGACCTGGGCTTCGAGGCGGGCGTGACCCTCGGCGCGCGGGTCAACTCGATCGCGCGGGCCACGCCGGAGTTCCGCAAGTCGCTCGAGACGTTCCTCGACAAGTGAGCGGCTGGACGCTGGCCAAGTACGTCCTCGCTGTGGGCGGGGTGTCGATCGTGATCCTGGCCGACCGGTTCGGCGTGCCGTCGCTGGGCTGGATCGGCTTGGGCCTCGTGCTGGCCGCCTTCTTCCTCCGCTTCTGGCAGCGCGCGAAGGATCAGCCGCGCAACGGATCGAGCCCGCCCTCCTAGGCGGACCGCCTAGCTTGCCGCGGCGTGACGCCGCTCGGCACGCGCATCGAACGGGCCCGGGACGTGCTCCAGGCCCGTTTCGGCTTTCCGGACTTCCGGCCCGGCCAGCTCCGGGCGGTGCGCGCCGCCCTCGCCGGGCGGAGCGCCCTCGTGGTCCTGCCGACCGGGGGAGGGAAGTCGCTCTGCTACCAGATCCCGGCCCTGGTGCTGGACGGCCTCACGGTCGTCGTCTCCCCGCTGATCTCGCTGATGCAGGACCAGGTGGACGCGGCCCGCTCGCGCGGCATCTGGGCCGCCGCGCTCACCAGCGCCTCCGCGCCCGCCGCGCGGGCCCAGACGCTGGCCGACGCCGAGCGCGGCGCGCTGAAGCTGCTGTACCTGGCGCCCGAGCGGCTGATGACCGGCGAGATCATCGGGGCCCTGCGGCGCATCCGGCCGTGCCTGCTGGCGGTGGACGAGGCGCACTGCGTCTCGGAGTGGGGCCAGGACTTCCGTCCCGCGTACCGGAAGATCGGCCTGGTACGGCTCGCGCTCGGCAAGCCGCCGACGCTCGCCCTGACCGCCACGGCGACCCGCACCGTGCGCGACGACATCGTCGCCTCGCTGCGCCTGGGCCTGGTCGAGCGGATCGTCGGCAGCTTCGACCGCCCGAACCTGTTTCTCGCCGTGCGCCGCGTCCGGAACGAGGAGGAGCGGCGTCGCGAGCTCCTGGCCCTGCTGCGGCCGTATCGCGGGCCCTCGATCGTCTACGTGCCGACCCGCCGTCTCGCCGAGCGGTGGGCCCGGAGCCTGTTGCACGCCGGCGTGGACGCCGTGCCCTACCACGCGGGGCTCGAGCACATGGTGCGGCGGGCGCTGCAGGACCGCTTCACGGCCGACCGCATCGAGTGCGTGGTCGCGACGACGGCCTTCGGCCTCGGGATCGACAAGGCCAACGTCCGCCGCGTCGTCCACCTCGGCCTCGCCACCAGCCTCGAGGCCTACTACCAGGAGGCAGGCCGCGCGGGCCGGGACGGCAAGCGGGCCCGCTGCGAGGTGCTGTGGACGATGGGCGACCTGCGGCTGCAGCGGATGATCATCCCGGAGGCCCGCAAGCTCGACCCGCTGGTGCGCTATCTCACCGCGTTCGGCTGCCGCCGCGCGGAGCTGCTGCGGCACTTCGACGAGCCGGTCGCCCGCTGCGGCGGCTGCGACCGGTGCGAGACGTGGAAGCGGTGGTTCGGGCGGAGGCGGGAGGCGGGCCCCGCCCTGTCGTCCGCCCGGTGAGCCGGGGCGCCGGGCGCGCCCTGGCCGCCGACGCGGCCGGCGAGTATGATGCGCCCGACGCCTCCAGTCGACAGGCACGACCGTTCCCCACCTCGCCGGACCAAGCGAAGGGAGAGTGCATGCTGCTGATCCGCGAAGTCATGTACTGCAAGCCGGGCAAGGTGCGCCCGCTGGTCGAGAGGTTCCTCGCGATGAACAAGCTCTCCGCGAAGGCGGGCATGCCCAGGATGCGCGTGATGACCGACTTCTGCGCCGAGCAATACTGGACCCTCGTCGCCGAGATGGAGGTGCCCAGCATGGCCGACTTCGAGAAGTGGATGCAGGGCGGCGGGGGGCAGAACGCCGAGGCCATGAAGGAGATGGAGGCCATCATGAAGGACTATCACGAGCTGGTCGAATCCGGGCGGCGCGAGGTGTACAAGATAGAAGGGTGAGGAATGGGTTGTAGGTGGTAGGTCGTAGGTTGTAGGTGTGGGACTGCGCCTACAACCCACAACCTGCCACCTACCGACTTCCGACTCCTCGTCAGCCCCTGACCGCCGTGGCCAGGATCCCCAGCGCCTTGAAGGCCGACGGCGCCGCCTCGAACCCCGCCAACCTGGGCCCGAGCGCCGCCGCCACCCGGTTGGTCACGAACCACGGCGGCGTCGGCCAGACGCGGAACGGTGCGCGCGCCACGGTCTTCTCCGGCCGCGAAAACAGCAGCGCGTTGTGCACCACGCCCGTGCCCGACTGGATGTCGTCGGGCGGGTGGCCGGGATAGGCGCCCCAGGTCGTCACGCCCAAAGCGTAGCTGATCGCCGACCAGTGGTTGATGCTGACAGACCCGTAGCGCAGGTCCGCCACCGCCCGCTCCACGGCGTCGCGTACGGCCGGATCGGCGAGCGAGCGCGGGTGCACCACGATCGTGGCGTTGAGCGTGCCCCACAGCTTCTCGTTGCAGAACCGCACCGCGCGCCGGAGGTACTCGCCGACGTCGGGAGCCTGGAGCGCCGACTCCGCCACGAGAGCGCAGAAGGCCTCGGTGTGGAAGCACATGTCGTCGGCGTCGTGCGGGTCGAGGCCGGGAATCAGGGTCCAGGGCAGCTCGCCCTCGCCCGCCGTGCCGTGCCGCTCGGCCTGGGGATGGGCCGCGCGGAACGCGGCGTCGCGCCCGGTGGCACCCGGATAGTACGGGCGCCGCGTGGGCACCGCGTCCAGCTGGCGCCGCACCGCATCCAGCAGGGCGGCGCGGAGCGGCCACGCGGCGTGCTGGACGATCACCCGGGCCGCGTTGCAGTTGAAACCGGCATTGTTCGCGAGCATGGAGACGATGTTCGCGGCGTGGTAGCGCAGGTCGCCCGCGCTCCACGGTCCGGGCACCACGATCACCGGGCTCACGTTGCCCAGCTCGGCCGTGACCGGCTTGTCGAGCAGCGGCCGACCCTCGGCCCGGCGCCGCTCACCGTCGGGACCGTCGCCGAACACGATGGCCTCGTAGGTCTTGTCCGACCCCGTGATGTGGACCTCGCCGATGCCGGGGTGCCGGCACAGGTAGGCCCCCTCCGCAGCGCCGCCGTAGACGATCCGCAGCACCCCCAGGCTCACCAGCCGCCGGAACGCGCGCTCGAGGAGCGGCCCGAGGTAGTCGTTGACCGGATGGGCCTTGTAGAGCACGACGTGGTTCTCGACGAACAGCTTGTAGATCGCGTCCAGTGGCCCGATGGACGACACGTTGCCGGCGCCGAGGACCAGGGCGACCCTGGGAGCGGCGGCGCCGTCGCGGTAGGCCACGGCCTGCGTCTGCGCCAGGTCGCCGGCCGCGACCCCGCGCTGCATCCAGACCTCGGCGGTGACGCCCGAATAGAACAGCCGGTCCCAGACGCTGACCGGGAACACCTCCGCGACCACCCGCCCATCGGGCCGCGTCCACACGGGACCGGGGATGAGCGGCGACCCGTGGCGGGCGATGTCGGCGACCGCGTTCCGCAGCAGGCGGATGTTCCGGAGCGCGATCATCGGCCCCGCGATCCACTCTTCCGCGCTCGCCGGCGAGCCGGGCTCGATCCCCTTGTGCAGCAGGGACGCCTCCACCCACTCCGCGCTCACCGCGGCGAAGTCCGCCAGCACCCCGCCCAGGATGCGCGCACGCTCGGCCGCGCCCACGTCGCGCCACGCGCGCCGGTTCGCACCGAGGTCGGCCACGGCCGCGTCCAGCCGTTCGCGCGGCGTCGCGGCGAGCGCACTGCGGGCTTCGGAGTGCCGCGGGATGCCGTGGGCGACGCTGGCGGTCAAGGTGCACGCTCGCCGGTGCGGGGAAGGGCTGGAACCTACCACCTGCCGCCCACGAACGCCTAGATTCCGTCATGGACGACGCGCTGTTCTTCAGCGACCAGAATCTCGCGGTCCGCGAGACCGTGCGCGAGTTCGCGCGGACCGAGATCGCGCCGGTCGCCCGCCGATGCGACGCCGAGTGCCGCTTCCCGTGGCCGACGGTGAAGAAGATGGCCGACCTCGGGATGCTGGGCGTCCCGTGGCCGGAGGAGCTGGGCGGCTCCGGGATGGACTACCTCTCCTACATCATCACGGTCCACGAGCTGGCCAAGGTGGACGCCTCGCACGCGATCACGGTGTCCGCCCACACCACCCTCGGCACCTCGCCGATCGTCGACTTCGGCACCGAGGACCAGAAGCGGCGGTTCGTGCCGTTCCTCGCATCCGGGAAGGTGCTCGGGGGCTTCGGGCTCACCGAGCCCGGAGCCGGATCCGACGCGGGTGGCACGGCGACGACCGCGTTGGACAAGGGCGACCACTACGTTCTCAACGGATCCAAGGTCTTCATCACGCACGCTGGGGTCGGCGAGATCTTCGTGTGCACCGCGCGCACCGCGCCGGGACACACCAACCACGGCATCACGGCGTTCATCGTGACCAAGGAGACCACCGACAAGGCGGAGGCGCAGGCGGCCGGGATGGGTCACGAGCCGGGCCTGCCGTGGACCAGGGGCGTGAGCGCCGGCAAGAAGGAGGACAAGATGGGCTGGCGCGCCTCCGACACCCGGGAGCTGCACTTCGTCGATGCCGTCGTTCCCAGGGAGAACGTGCTCGGCCGCACGGGGGAGGGGTTCGTTCAGTTCCTGAAGACGCTGGACTCCGGCCGGATCGGCGTCGCCGCCCTGTCCCTGGGGCTCGCCGAGGGGGCGTACGAGGAGGCGGTCCGGTACACCAGCGCGCGGAAGCAGTTCGGGCGCCACATCGCCGGCTTCCAGGGCGTGCACTTCGCCCTCGCCGACATGGCCACCGAGATCGAGGCCGGGAAGCATCTCACCTATCACGCCGCATGGCTGAAGCAGAACGGCAAGCCGCACAAGGTGGAGGCGGCGATGGCCAAGCTCTACTGCTCGGAGCTGGCGATGCGGACCACCATCAAGGCGGTCCAGCTCCACGGCGGCTACGGCTACACGACCGAGTATCCGGTCGAGCGGATGATGCGGGATGCCAAGGTGGGCGAGATCGGCGAGGGGACCAGCGAGATCCAGCGGCTGGTGATCGCGCGCCACATTCTCGGCGACCTCCTCGAGCACTGACCGCCGTCAGAGAAGCACCGGCAGGCTCACCCGGAACGCGGTGCGGCCCGGCCGCGATTCCAGGTCGATCTCTCCGCCGTGCCGCTGGACCAGCCGCCGCACGATGTCCAGGCCGAGGCCGCTTCCCTGGCCGACGCCCTTCGTGGTGTAGAAGGGATCGAAGACGCGCCGCTGGTCCTGGCGCGGGATCCCGGGCCCGTCGTCCACGACCTCGACGACCACGCGGCCGCGCTCGCTCCGCGCGGTGATCGCGACGTGGCCCGAGGCGGCCACCGCGTCGAGCGCGTTGTCGATCAGGTTGGCCCAGACCTGGTTCAGCTCGGCTCCAGAACCCTGGACGCCGGGCAGGTCCCCGGCGAGATCCAGGACCACGTCCGCCGACTTCGCCCGCGCCTTGGCGCCCAGCACGGTCACCGTGTCCCGGATGCCTGGCCGGATGTCGACGGCCTCGGCCCCGGGCGCGCGATCCACTGCCGTGAAGCCTCTGACCGCGGCGACCAGCTCCGAGATCCTCGACGTGGCCGTCCGGACGTCGGCGGCCAGCGTGCGCAGCGAGCAGCCCGCGGCGACCCACCGCAGCGCGGCCTCGAGCGGACCGCCGGCGACGTCGCGCGCGAGCACGTCGAGCGCCGCCACCGTGACGTGGGTCTCCGCCAGGGCCGGGGCCGGGTCCTGGGCGACGGCGTGCGCCTCGAGCCAGGCGCCGATGGCGTCCTCCCGGTCACCGCGCTCCAGCGGCGACTGTGCCCTCGGGAGCGGCCCGGACAGGCACGCCTGCCGCAGGCGGTCGATGGCTGCGAGTTGTGCGTCCGCGAGCCGCGCCGCGGCCAGGGCACGCGCGGCCGATTCGGCCTCCTCCAGCACGGGGGCGAGCCCCAGGCCGCTGCGCGCGGCGGCGGACGCCGGGTTGTTCAATTCGTGCGCCAGTCCGGCGGCCAGCCTGCCGAGCGAGACCAGCTTCTCGTCGTGGGACTCGCTCGAGGTGATGTGACGCGCCCGGTCGAGCATCGCGTGCACGAGCGTGGCCGTCACGGTGGGGCATTCGCGTATCAGCGCGGCCATGTGATCGCGGTGAATCCCCAGGGTGTCGGTCGGCTCCTCGACCACCGTGTCTCCGGGCGGCGCCCCTCCGCGCGAGTACGGCATGAGCCCGCATACGTCGCCGCCTCGCCACTCGACCACCCGCCGCGAGCCGGCGCCGCGATCGAGATGGATCGCGAGACGTCCGGAGAGGACGATCCGCAGCCACTCCTCCGGCTCCCCACGCCGCGTCGTCACGTCGCCCACCGCGAAGGGGCGGAAATCGCCGTGCTCCACCAGCCAGGCCAGCTCCTGGCGCGGCGCTCGGGCGAGGGCCTGATGCTCTAGCAGGCGGTCGAGCAGTTCGGGGCTCGGCATCGAATTGCGGCTCCGGCGCCCTTGGCCACTGCGAGACAAAAAGCGAGGCGATATACTCGGGGATTGACTAAGTATAAGACTCGCATTACCTTAAGGAAGATGGTTTCAGAAGCCGCCTCAGCCTTGGGCTCCTTGCTGGAGCGCGAGGTCCTTCCGCTGGTCGCCAAGCCACACCGCTACGTCGGCCACGAACTCGGCGTCGTCCGCAACAATTGGGATGCCGCGGGGGTCCGGATGCTGTTCTGCTATCCCGACGCCTACGAGGTCGGGATGAGCCACGTGGGGACCCAGATCCTCTACCACGTGGTGAACCGGCGGCCGGACTGGGTGATGGAGCGGGCGTATGCGCCCTGGCCCGACATGGAGCGGCAGATGCGGGAGCGACGCATCCCGCTGTTCTCCCTCGAGAGCCGGCGCGCCGCGCGGGAGTTCGACGTCATCGGCTTCACCCTGCAGTCGGAGCTGACGTACACGAACGTCCTGACGATGCTCGATCTGGCTGGCGTGCCGCTGCGGCAGTGCGACCGCGGACCGGGGGACCCGTTGGTGCTGGGCGGTGGCCCCTGCGCCTCCAACCCCGAGCCGCTCGCGGCCTTCTTCGACGCGTTCCTGGTCGGGGACGCCGAGGACGCTTTGCCGGAGATTCTGGAAATCGTCGCGGCCGAGAAGCGGGGGGATCGGGATTCGGGGGTGGGGATTGGGGAGCCCGTGGTCGCCAGTCTGCCGTCGGCGGACTCGCCACTCAGCGCGCCCCAAACCCCAACCCCCAACCCTGCACCCCCCGCCCGAGAGCGCCTCTTGCGCCGGCTCGCCACAGAAGTCGCGGGGGTCTACGTACCGTGCCTGTACGACGTCCCCGCCGGCGGCGGCACCGCCCGCCCGGCCGATGCCCGGCTGCCCTGGCCGGTCGTCGCCCGGACCGTTCCCGTGCTCCGCCCCGAGGATCATCCGACCCGGATGCTGGTCCCGATGACGGAGGTCGCGCACGAGCGACTCCCGATCGAGGTTCAGCGCGGTTGCGTGCGGGGCTGCCGCTTCTGCCAGGCCGGCTATCTGTACCGGCCGGCGCGCGAGCGGGAGGTTGCCGACTGCGTCGCCATCGCGGAGCAGGGGTTGCGGCACGGCGGCAACGAGGAGATCTCGCTGCTCTCGCTGTCCACGGCCGACCACTCCGAGGTGGAGGCGCTGGTGGACGGCGTGAGCCGCCTCGCCGCGCGGCAGGGCGTCGCCGTGGCCCTGCCGAGCCTGAGGGCGGACGCCTTCTCGGTCGCGCTGGCCGCGGCGGCGTCGCGGGTGCGCCGCACCGGATTCACGTTCGCGCCGGAGGCCGGCTCGGAGCGGCTCCGGAGGGTGATCAACAAGGGCTTGTCGGAGACCGAGATCCTGCTCGCCGTCGAGCGGGCGATGGACGCCGGCTGGCCGAGCGTGAAGTTGTACCTGATGGTGGGGCATCCCACCGAGTGCCAGGCGGACCTCGAGGAGCTGGCCTCGCTGGTGGATCGGATCCGCGCCATCGTGCGGCGCCATCCTGGAACGGGGCGCGGCGTGGTGCTGAGCATCTCGCCGTTCGTGCCGCGTCCGCACACGCCGTTCCAGTTCGAGCGCCAGGACGACCTGGACGAAACGCGCGCGAAGCTCCGCTGGCTCAAGAAGCGGTTGTCGAGCCCCGGCGTGCAGGTCAAGTACCACGACCTCGACGGGACCGCGATCGAGGGGCTCGTCTCGCGCGGCGGGCGGGAGACCGCGGACCTGATCGAGGGCGCGTGGCGGCGCGGGGCGCGGTTCGATGGCTGGACCGAGCAGCTCCGGATGGACGCCTGGCGCGGGTCGCTGGACGCGACGCACCGGACGCCGGGGGAGGCGTTCGGCGCGCGCGACGAGGACGAGGCGCTGCCCTGGGAGGTGGTGTCCTACGGAATCGGTCGCGAGTGGTTCCTGCGCGAGCGCCACAAGGCCTATGCCGGAGTCGAGACCGACGAGTGCAAGCTGCACCGCTGCTCGGCGTGCGGGGTGTGTGATTTCGAGGTGCTCCAGAACCGCTTGGCGGACCAGTCGTTGGTAGGTGATGGGTTGCAGGTTGTGGAGGAGGAAGGCCGTTCCGACAACCTGCCACCCGCAACCCACCACCGGTCTCTCCGCCTCCGTTACGCGAAGGACGCGCCGCTCCGGTTTCTCTCGCACCTCGACGTCCTCCGCGAGCTCCTGCGCACCTGTCGGCGTGCCGCGTTGCCGCTCAGGTACTCCGAGGGCTTCGCCCCGCGGCCGAAGCTCGGCGCGGGACCGTCGCTGGCGACGGGGTGGACGTCGTCGAGCGAGTGGCTGGACCTCGAGCTGTCGGGCGAGTGGGACGCCGGTCGCCTGGCGGCATTGCTCGAGGAGCTGAACCGGCACGCAGCGCCCGGCCTGCGGTTCCTGGCCGCCGGCGTGCTGCCCGAGAAGAGCCTCTCCCTGAACGCTGCGGTCGAGCGCAGCGCGTACCGCGCGACGTTCCCGCAGCCGCCGTTCGCGTCCGCGTTCGCGGACCTGGACGCCGGCTGCCGGGCGTTCCTGGCGCGGGACGCGGTGCGTTACGAGCGCGAGCGGCGGGGGCAGGGTGGCAGGAGCAAACGGCTGGATCTTCGTCCGTTCGTGCACGACCTGGCGGCGCTGGACGGCCGCACGGTCGCGCTCGAGCTGCGGACGGCAAGCGACGGGTCGGCGAAGCCGACCGAGATACTCGAGGCGGCGTGCGGGGTGCCGAGGCACCTCCTGCCCCTCATCCAAATTCACAAGACGGACACCTGGTGCGCGGACGGCGGTTCGCCGCTCGCCGCGTGCGCGGTGACCGCCGGAGACGACACAGTTGAAACGGGAAATTCTGATCAATGGCAGCCCGCGGGAGACCCGCGTGGCGATTCTGGAGGACGACACCCTTGTTGAGCTGTTGGTGGATCGTCCCGACGCCCGCCGCTCGGTGGGCGACATCTACCTCGGCAAGGTCGAAGCGGTCCTGCCCGGGATCCAGGCGGCCTTCGTCGACATAGGGGCCGAGAAGAGCGCCTTCCTCCACGCCTCCGACCTGGTGGAGCCGGAGGAGGACGAGCTGGACGAGGAGAACGGCGCCGCCGAGGAGGCGGAGGACGCCGCCCAGGCCGAAGCCGCGGGCGACGGGGCGCCAGAAGCCTCGCGCGCCGAGACCGGCAGCCGGGGCGGGAAGGGCAACGGGGAGGGCCGCCGCGGGCGGTTCCCCGCGATCCAGGACGTGGTGAAGCGCGGCCAGACCCTGCTGGTGCAGGTGAGCAAGGAGCCGATCGGCTCCAAGGGCCCGCGGGTCACGGCGCAGATCTCCATCCCCGGACGGTTCCTCGTCTACATGCCCTCGGCCAGCCGGGTCGGCGTGAGCCGGAAGATCGAGGCGCGCGACGAGCGCGCCCGGCTGCGGCAGATGGTCTCGAACATCCTGCCGAAGGACTCCGGCGGGGTGATCGTGCGCACCGTGGGCGAGGAGCTGACCGAGGAGCACTTCGCGCGCGAGCTGGACTCGCTCCTCAAGCTGTGGAAGAAGATCAAGAAGAAGTCCACCTTCGTCCGCGCGCCGGCGCTGGTGCAGCGGGAGACCAGCCTCACGCGCGGCATCATCCGCGACCTGTTCAGCGCCAAGGTGGACCACCTCGCCGTGGACTCGAAGGACCTGCACCACGAGATCCTGGCCTACCTCGACCAGGTCGGCCCGGAGCTCAAGGAACGCGTCGAGCTGCACGCCGGCGATCCGCCGCTGTTCGACAAGTACGAGGTCGAGGCGGAGATCCGGAGCCTGTTCAACCGCCGCGTGGACCTGCCGACCGGTGGCTACGTGGTCATCGAGCAGACCGAGGCGCTGGTGTCGATCGACGTCAACACCGGCCGGTACACCGGGAAGAAGGATCCCGAGAAGACGATCCTGCGCACCAACCTCGAGGCCGCGCGGGAGATCGCGCGCCAGCTGAGGCTGCGGGACATCGGCGGCATCATCGTGTGCGACTTCATCGACATGGAGACGCGCGCCAACCGGGACAAGGTGCTCCAGGAGCTGCGGCAGCACCTCGCCCGCGACCGCGCCCGCACCCGGGCCTTCGCGGTGAGCGACCTGGGACTCATCGAGATGACGCGCCAGCGGGTGCGCCCCTCGCTGATCCAGTCCATGACCGAGGCGTGTCCCACCTGCAGCGGCACCGGCCGGGTCTTCCTGCCCGAGACCGTGGTCGGGCGTCTGGAGCGCTCCCTCAAGCGCGCCGCGGTGGAGAACCGCGATCCGCGCATGACCGTGCGGCTCCACCCGGAGGTGGCGCTGTACCTGATGGAGCAGGAGCCGAACTTCCTGAAGAGCCTCGAGAAGCAGACCGGCATCGATCTCGAGGTGCGGGACGACCCGATGATGAGGCTGGACGAGTTCAAGCTGATGAGCCAGCCGGCGGGTCGGGACGTCACGGAGCACTACCTGGTGGCCTGACGGCGACGGTCGGTGGGTTGTAGGTGGCAGGTTGTGGGAGAAGGGGGCGGCGGCAGGGACGACCACCTACAACCCACCACCTACAACCGCCAACAGCCGTTGACTCAACCAGGCGCCGGGTTTACACTTACAGGCTGTGAATTGACTGGACTCGAGACGAGCACCGCCATGTACGCGATCTTCCGAACCGCCGGCAAGCAGTTCCGCGCGGAGCCCGGCCGCAAGCTGCACATTCCCTCGCTCGCGGCCGAGCCCGGGGCCAAGCTGACGTTCGACGAGGTGCTGCTCGGCTCCGACGGCAAGACCGTGCGGGCCGGCACGCCGGTGCTGAAGGGTGCCACGGTCACGGCCGAGGTCGTGCGCCACGGCAAGGACAAGAAGATCATCGTCTTCAAGATGAAGCGCCGCAAGAACTACGCGCGCAAACAGGGCCACCGGCAGGGCTTCACGGAGATCCAGATCGAAGCCGTGGACCTGGGGTGAGAAGTGAATAGCGAGAAGCGTGACGCGGCATACGTGATGGAGACCGGTCATGGCGCATAAGAAGGGCGTCGGCAGCAGCCGCAACGGGCGCGACTCCGGGCCGAAGTACCTCGGCGTGAAGCGCTATGCCAACGAGCAGGTGCCGGCCGGGAGCATCATCGTCCGCCAGCGCGGCACCCGCATTCACGCGGGCCGCAACGTGGGCCGCGGCCGCGACGACACGCTGTTCGCGCTCGTCGACGGCATGGTGAAGTTCGAATGGCAGGGAAAGGGCCGCCGGGCGGTCAGCGTGGTGCCGGCGGCGTAGAGCATAGCCGGCCAGGTGCCAGAGCATCGGCACCGAGGCTCGGCAGAACATAACGGGTCAGGCGCGGGCCACGCGGCGTCCGGACCCGGCAGGCGGCGACATAAGGCTCCCGAGCGATCGGGGGCCGTCTTGCTTTCCGGACCCCGGAATGCGGGACGGCGGGAGTCTGGCCGCTTGCCGTGGCTCCACCAGGCCATATCGTACCTGGCAGGCCCGGCGGGACAGGTTCGCCTCGGTGGCGTGCGGCCGAGATCGGGTGCGGTTTCCGCATTCGGCTCGAGGCCGGCGACAGCGCCACGAGCGCGCCGACCCGAATGGAACCATAGTTGCGGGGCTCGGATCAGGAGATCCGGCCTGGTTTTCCTGACCGAGCCGCGCCCGCATCCGCAGGGCTGAGAGGCCGCGTGGCGAAGTACCTGTTGACGACACTCGCGCCTGTGCCTCGGCTGTCCCGCGCCGCCGACGGGGCGGAGTGCATCCGTTTCTCCAAGCAGCTCGCCGTGCTCGCCTATCTCGGCTCCAGGCCACAGGCGCGAGCTACCCGCGACGAGCTGGTGGGCCTGCTGTGGGGCGGGCCGGCGCAGGGCGACGGGCGCCGGGCACTGCGCCAGGTGGTCTACCAGATCCGCCACGCCACCGACCACGAGCTGCTGCAGGGCGACGACGTTCTCACGCTCAAGCGCGAAGACATGCAGTCCGACGCCGACGTGTTCCGGGAGCGCGCCAGCGCCGGGGATTTCGCGGGCGCGCTGGCGGTGTACGAGCAGGACTTCCTGGCCAACGTGGCCCTGGCGGGGGCCCGCGAGTTCGAGCAGTGGGCGGAAGGGATCCGGGCCGTCCTCGCGGCGGAGCGCCGCCAGGTGCTCCGCACGCTCATCGCCCGCGAGTCCGACGCGGGAAACTGGGCCGCGGCGGCACGCTTCGCCGAGCAGCTGCTCGCCGCGGACCCGGGCTCGCTGGACGCGCGGCTGCGGCTGGTCGAGCTCCTGGCCCTGTCCGGCGACACGCTCGGCGCCCACGCCCGCGCCGGGGAAACCCGCGCCCTGATGGCGGAGACGCGCGGCGGCGCTCCGTCGGACGAGGTCGAGTACGCCGTCGCCCGCGCGCTGACGCCTGCGGCGTCGCCGGAGCGGCGGATCCCCGACGGCTTCCCGCGCAATCCGGAGATGGTCGGCCGCGCCACGCAATTCCACTCGGTGGTGGAGCGATGGAGGTCGGCGGTCGAGGGGCGTGGCGGCGCCGTGCTCCTGACCGGCGAGGCCGGCATCGGCAAGACGCGGCTGGCGCGCGAGCTCGCGCGGCGGTTCCGCCAGGATCGCTCCCTCGTGCTGCAGGCCTCGTGCTACGCGCTGGAGCAGTCGGAGCCGCTGGCTCCGTTCCTCGAGATCCTCGGCCAGGCGCACGGCGCACCGGGCCTGGGCGGCGCGTCCGCCGCGAACCTGGCGGTGCTCGCCGCGCTCGTACCCGAGGTCGCACTGCGCTTCCGCGCGGCCGTCGAGCCGCGCCACCTGCCCATCCTGCCACAGGCCGTGGCGTCCGCCCTGCTGGACGCCTTCGGCGCGATCGCCCTGGAGGCGCCGCTCGCGATCGTGGTGGAGGACCTGCACTGGGCGGCGCCCGCCACGGTCGAGTTCGCGCACCGGCTCGCCCGCCACGCGCTCACGCATCCGCTGCTCCTCGTCCTCACCTCCCGCGATCACGGCTCGAGCCCCGACACCACCCGCGCGCTGCGCACGCTCGCCGCATCCGCCGCCGTCGAGGAGGTGGGGCTCGACTCGCTCGACGAGGGCGACGTCACGGACCTCCTGGGCAGCATCGCCGAGCTGACGCCCGAGGTCGCCGGCTGCTGCCTGCCCGAGCAGCTGGTGGAGCACGCCGGCGGGATTCCCCTGTACGTGCTCGAGATCCTGAAGGAGCTGCACGACACCGGCTATCTGGTCGTGCAGGACGGTCGCTGGGTGCGGCTCGACCCGACCAGCCCGCAGGACGAAGATCTGCCGCTGCCGGCCTCCGGCATCGACATCCTGCGCAGCCGGCTGCGGAAGCTGGGGCCGCAGCTCCTGCACGGGCTCACCGCGCTGGCCGTATGGGGACGCGAGGCGTCGGTCGAGACTCTGGCCGAGGTGGGGGGCCTCGAGCCGGGGCAGGCGGAGGAGTCCCTGCTGGTGCTCGAGCGCCGGCACCTGGTCACCCGGCGAGCCGACCTGCGCTCGGTGGCGCACGAGGAAATCGGCGGCGCCGCCCTGGAGCTGGCGCCGGCCGAGCTGGTGAACCGGCTGCACGCCCGCGCCGCCAGCCTCGCGGCCGCCCAGGCGGCACGCGGGGCGTCGGCGGACTGGATGGTGGCGGCGATGCACGCCGTGGCCGCCGGCGACGCGGGCCGGGGCGCGTCGTGGGCCGCCCGCGCGGCGAGCGAGGCCGAGCGGTCGTCGGGGCGCGTAGCGGGGCGCGAAACGCTGCGGCGGGCCATCGCGGCCGCGCCGGAGGCGATGCGCGCGGACCTGCGGGCGGCGTTGCGACCCGTGCTCGACGGCCCGTGGACCGCCGCGCGCTGGCTCGCCGAGCGGAACGGCACGGCCAGGCGGCGCCGCTTCGCCGTCGCCGGCGCGATCGCGGCGGCGGCCCTGCTGGTCGTGCTCGGCGCCATCGTCGTCGCTCCGGCCATCCGGTCGCGGGAGGCGACGCTGCCCCTGGGTGGCGCCAACATCGCGATCGGGTGGGGCATGCCCGGACGTCCGGACTCCGTGCGCGCCCTGGCCGTCGACGCGAGCTTCATCGGTCGGCCGGCCAGCCTCGCCTCGCTCCCCCCGCCGACGCGCCGCGGCCTGTACCCGAACACGGTGCGGCCGGGCCAGAGGATCGCGGCCGTCGCGTGCGCCCTCCCCAACGTGGATCCCACGGCCGTATGTCTGCGCGACATCGACCGCGGGGTCACCACCACGCTGGTGCGCTTCGCGGGCGACGCGGCTCCCATCGGCTGGCTTCCCGACGGGTCGGCGCTGATCGTGCTGCGCGGCCGGATCACGCGGGCGGGCGGGTACGCGCACGAGCTGGTGCTGGTCGATACGCTCGGGCGCGTGATCCGCACGATTGCCCGCGATTCGACCACCTACGAGGGGGCGTGGGCGACGCCGCTCGGCGACCGGATCGCGCTGCTCAGGGCCCGCGAGCACCGGCTCGAGGCGGCCGTCATCGGCCTCGACGGGGCCGTCCTCGCCGTCGTGGACTGGTGCGACCGCTCGACCAAGATGACCTGGTCGCCGGACGGGCAGCGCCTCGCCTGCCTGCTCGAGGAGACGCAGGAGCTGCTGATCGGCGAGGCGGAGCCGCAGAGCTGGCCGACCCACGTCACCTTCCCGGGTCCCGTGGAGAGCGGCCCGATCTGGTCCGCGGACGGCCGCTTCATCGCCGTGTCCCTCGGCGGCCGCCGGCCGGGCGTGTACGTCGTGGACCGGGAGGGGCTGATGGAGCCCCGCCTGGTGGCGGCCTTCCCGTCGCCGCCGCGGCTCGTCGGCTGGACGTCGTCCTCCGGCGTCCCGCCGCTGCACAAGCTGGAGGTCCGGCCCGAGTCGCTCCGCCTGGCCGTCGGCTCGACCGGCACGCTGAGCGCGGTGGGGCTCGGGCCGAACGGAGAACGGCTCGGCCCCCAGGTCGTCCGCTGGTTCTCGACCGACTCGTCGGTCGTGCGGGTGGACGAGGACGGCGAAGTGGTGGCCGACCGGCCGGGGCGCGCGGCGGTGGTGGCGGGCTACGGACTGGAGCGCGTGGACGACACCTCGTACGTGCGGGTGGACTCGTCGTCGGTGCGCCTGCTCCTGGGCGAGGATTTCGAGCGGGGACTCGACCCGGCGCGCTGGCGCCTCTACGGCCAGCCCCCGCCGGAGGTGCTGCCGCGGGCCGGCCGCGATGGATCCGCCGGGTTCCACAACAACGGGACGTACTCCCACACCAGCGGCATCGCGTTCCGGACCTTGCTGAAGCTGGATCGGGGCCTCACCGTCGAGTACTGGGCCGCGATTCCGGTCACGCGACCGCTGTGGCAGTCGGTGAAGGTCGGCCTGTACTCCGCACCGGCCGATTCCTTCCACGCGGGCTTCGGGCCCGAGCCGGCTTCGAACGTCGCCGCCGTCTCGCTCGAGGCGCCGAACCCGAACGACGCGCGCCGCCAGATGATGGCGGTGGTCTCCGACATCCGGCCGAACCCCAAGCTCGTGGCGCTTCCCCGGCGCCTCGCGGACGGCACCTGGCACCGCTACCGCCTGGTGATCTACCCGCGCGGCGAGGTGCGCTGGTTCGCGGACGGGATCGAGGTCATGCCGCCCGCGCGAGCCAACCTCGCCGGAAGGTCGTCGTGGACGCTGGTGATCGCGGGCCGCTCGGTGGGCACCTATGCCATGGTCGACGACCTGCGGGTCTGGGAAGGCGTCGTTCTGGACCCGGTGCAACCGGCGCGCGGACCGACCCGTAGGGACAGCGACGGGAGGACACGGCCATGAAGCTCATCGACCGCCTCGCCGCCGGGCTCGAAACGCTCGGCAAGAAGGCCAATCAGGCGCTCGACGAAGGGAAGCTGCGGGTGGAGCTGATGAAGGCCCGCCGCCGCATGGATGCGGCGGCGCGCGAGCTGGGCTACCTGACCTACCGGCAGGCCAAGGGCACGCAGGCGCCGCAGACCGACGTGGAAGCGCTCACCCAGCGCATCGCGGAGGCCGAGGCGGCGGCGGCACGGATCGAGGCCCAGATCGCCCAGCTGAGGCCGCAGCCGGCCGGCGGGGCGGCGAGCGCTTCACCCCCGGCCGGGCCAGCGGCCACCGACGCCGCGGCGGCACCCGGGGAGCCGCCCGCGTCCGGCGGCGTGCCCTAGCCGGCCGGAAATACCTTCAGCGCGTTGTCCCGGGTGATCCGGTCCTGGACCTGCCGGGGCAGGTCCAGGCTCATGAACTGATCCAGGTTGCGCCTGAGGTCGTGCACGCCCGGGCTCGGCCAGTCCGTGCCCCACAGCACGCGATCCGCGACTTCCTCCAGCCGCGGGAAGTACTCCAGCAGCCTGAGTGGCGGGATCCCGGACACGTCCAGGTGCACGTTCTTGTGCCGGCGGAGGATGAAGAACGCCTCGTCCATCCACAGCGGCCGCCCGCCGTGGGCCATCAGGATGGTGAGGTCGGGGAAGTCCACGGCCACGTCGTCCAGCTCCATCGGGTGGCCGTACTTGCAGCGCGCGCCGGGAAACACGCTGGTCCCGGTGTGGATCATCACCGGCAGGCCGCGGTCCTCGCAGCGCTGGTACAGGGCGCCGAGGGTCTGCATGCCCTGGGTATGGGCGTTGGCCGGGAACAGCTGGTGCGGTGGATGGATCTTGACGCACCGGATGCCCAGGTCCACCAGCTCGTCCACGTGGCCCCTGATGTCGCCGGCGAAGCGCGGGTGCACGCCGCCGTAAGGGAGCAGCCGCTCGGGCGACGCCTGCGCGTACCGCGCGGCGAACGCGTTGGTCTCGTCGGTGAATCCCATCAGGTCCGGGCTCGGATAGTTCACCAGCCCGACCCGCCACACGCCGGCCCGGTCCATGACCTCGAGCAGCGCCCTGGGGTCGTCCATCAGCGCGAGCAGGAATTCCCAGTGGTCTTCCTTGCCGCGCCGCATCGCCGCCATCACCTCGGGCTTCAGCTGGCGCCACGGCTGGATGTGCACGTGCACGTCGGTGACGCCGTGGGAGCGCGCCGGCAGGCCGGCGCCGGTCACGCCCACGCCGGCCGCGCCCTCACGGCGCCGCTCCGTCCGTCCAGCGGTAGAAGCCCTGGCCCGACTTCCGGCCGAGCTTGCCCTCGGCGACCATGCGCACGAGCAGGGCGGGGGGTGCATAGCGCGCGCCGAGCGTGCGCTCCAGGTGGCGCGCGATGGCGAGGCGGACGTCCAGCCCCACCAGGTCGGTGAGCCGCAGCGGACCCACGGGGTGGTTGTAGCCGAGGGTCATCGCGCGATCGATGTCCTCCGGGCTCGCGACCCCGTCCTCCACCATCCGGATCGCCTCGAGGCCCAGCGCGACGCCGAGCCGGCTCGACGCGAACCCGGGGGCATCACGCACCACGATGGGCTCCTTGCCCATCCGGCGCGCCGCCGCGAGCGCCAGGTCGCGGGTGGCCGCTCCGGTGGCGTCGTGGGTCACCACCTCGACGAGCTTCATCAGGTGGACGGGATTGAAGAAGTGCATCCCGAGCACGCGCTCGGGCGCCGGGGTGGCGGCGGCGATGGCCGCGACCGGAAGCGAGGACGTGTTGGTGGCGAGCACCGCCGCCGGCGCTTCGGCCGCGAAACGGGCGAACAGCTCGCGCTTGAGCTCCAGGTCCTCGGGGACCGCCTCGATGACCAGGTCCGCCCCGCGGACGGCGTCCCCGACCTGCGCGGCCACGGTGATCCGCGCCAGTGCCTGGTCGCGCGCGGCGGCGGTCAGCTTGCCGCGCGCCACGCCGCCCTCGAGGTTCGCGCGGATCCGGTCCACGCCGACGGCGGCCGCGCTCGGCACGGCGTCGGCCAGGCGCACGGCGTAGCCGGCCTGCGCCGCCACCTGGGCGATGCCGCGGCCCATCGTGCCGGCGCCGACCACGGCCACCGTGCGGACCTCGGTAGCCCCGCCGCTCACGCGGGCACGGAGGCGAAAGCCGCTCGTGCCACGTCGGGGAAGTCGGTGCAGATCCCGTCCACGCCGAGGGCGAGGAACCGGCGGACCTCCGCGGGATCGTTGACCGTCCAGACGTACACGGTCTTGCCCGCGCCGTGCACGCTGGCCACCAGGGCGTCGTCCACGTGCTGGTGGTGCTGCCACAGGATGCTCGCGTCGGCATCCTCGAGGCTGCGGACCGGGTAGACCGGATAGGACGCCGAGAGGACGCCGCGGCGGATGAACGGACGCTTTTCGCCCATCCGACGGATGATCCGGTGGTCGAAGGAGTGCAGGGCGATGCGATTCGGGGCGCCCGAGTGCTCGATCACGTCGAACAGCCGCTCGTCCGCCGCCTTGGCCACGTACTTGATCTCCACGTAGGCGATCATCCTCGGCAGGATGACCTCGAGGGCCTCGCGCAGGGTGGGGATCCCCTCGCCGTTGGCGAGGGGATGCGCGCGGACGTCGTCCAGCGCGAGGTGCGCGATGTGGTGGTCCCCGATCGTCTCGGCGTGATGCACGACGAGGGCGCCGTCCGCCGTGGAGTGGATGTCCAGCTCGACGGCGTCGGCGCCGAGCTCTCCGGCGGCGCGGAAGGCGGCCAGCGAATTCTCGACCTGGTACCCCGAGGCGCCGCGGTGCGCGATGATGAGCGGACGGCTCACGCGTCCATACTATCACCCCGCTTGGGGGCGATCCAGTCGGGCTCCTTGAAGATGTCGGCGAGGCGTGCGCGATCCTCCAGCGTCGGCACCACCGTCGCCAGGTACGCCGGGTAGCGCTCCGCGGCCATCGGCTCGCCCTCGACGCTGAAGGGCTGCTGCGCCCACTGGCCGATGCGCCGGTTGAACGGCAGCGCGGGCACCTTGAGCCACCGCTCGCGATCCGGGATCAGCTGGTTCAGCCGGTCCACCAGGCGGCAGATCTCGTCGCGATACAGGCCGCGGGAGGCCTCGTTCAGGTGCGCCTTGTTCGCCTCGGCCTCGTTCTCGCGCTCGTCGAACCGGCCCTTCAGCCCCCACTCGTACGCCCACTGCGCCGAAGAGGAATTGTCGGTCCCGAACAGGTCGAACGCGGTCGGCACCCACTTGTTGAAGAACCGCTGGATGATCTCGGTCGGCACCTTCCCCGCCTTGACGATCCGGAGCAGGCCGTTGTTCCCGGTGCCCAGGTGGTACGACTCCTCCTTCAGCATCGGGCCCATCGAGCGCGCCAGCGGGTGGAACGCCGAGGTGGACAGCATCTTCAGCTGGAACTTCCCGTCGCGATCGATGAACTGCGTGTAGGTGAAGAAGTCGAGCCAGTTGTCCACCCGCTCGTTGAACGAGCCGAGCAGCCGCTTGCCCTCCTCGGCGCGGCGCTCCAGCAGCTTCTGCGCTTCGCGCTTGCCCTCGTCGCCGAAATGGTCCACCAGCAGGTACGACATCTGCCAGCCGTGACGCATCTCCTCCGCCATCACGCGCATGATCGACAGCAGGTCGTAGCTGGAGGGGGAGTTCTCCAGCAGGCTGCGCTGCTGCTCCACGGAGGCGAACTCGGTGTCGCCCTGGTAGACGATCAGGTTGAGCGCGGCGTCGCGAATGCGCTGGTCCGGGATGTGCATCACGCTCTTCCAACGGAGTTGGCCTTTGTAGTCGCCGAACTCGATTTCATTGCCCGGAAGCTGGCCGTATTTCGCCTCGAACTTGTACTCGCGGAACTCGGGCGCGTCGAGCCCGATGTCCTTCTGCCAGCCGTAAAAATAGTCGATCCAGTCGTCGAAGTTTGAAATCCTCAGCATGAGTGCCTCCCTGTGAATCCCGTCCCGGCCACCCCCCCCCCGGGCGCCGGCGGCCGTCGTCCCTACTCTCCGGTGAACCTGGGCGCGCGCTTTTCGGCGAAGGCCCGCAGGCCCTCCTCAAAGTCGCGCGACGCGAAACACTTCATCTGCGCCTCGAGCTCGTGGTCCATCACGCGCTCGATCTCGGTATGAATCCGCTCGTAGAGAGCCTGTTTGAGCAACGCCATGGGCAGCGGCGGGGCCGCCGCCAGCCTCCCGGCCAGCCAATCGGTGGCCCCGGCGAGCGAATCGTGAGCGGCCACAAAATTCACCAGCCCAAGCCGCTTCGCCTCCTCGGCCTTGATGGGGTCGTTAAGCCAGAAAATCTCGAGGGCCTTGCCCAGGCCCACAAGGCGCGGCAGTGAGAACGTGCCGCCCCAGTCCGGGTGCAGGCCGATGCCCGAAAACGACTGCGAAAACGTCGCCTGGTCTGAGGCAATGCGCAGGTCGCACGCGAGCGCCAGGTTCATGCCCGCGCCCGCCGCCGGCCCGTTGATGCTGGCGACGATGGGCTTCGCGATTTGCCGGATCCGGCGCACCACGGCGTGCCCCGCCTCCAGGTAGTCACGAAAGGTGGCGGAGTGGTAGCCCTGCTTCAGCTCGATCATCTTCTGAATATCGCCGCCGGCGCAGAAGCCGCGGCCCGCCCCGGTAATGACGGCCACGCGGATGTCCCCATCGCGGTCCACCGCCTCGAGCGCCGCCGCCAGGCCCGAGCGGATGCTCTCGTCAATGGCGTTGAGCTTCTCGGGGCGGTTGAGCACGAGGGTCGCCACCGCGCCCGTCCGCCGCACCAGTACCGCGTCCTCAGGCATAGCGCCTCACCCAGCGGGCCATCCGCCGGAAATACTCGAGCTTCGCGGCGCGCGTCAAGCTGCCGTTGCGCCCGCTGGTGGAAGGAAGAACGA
>DATJUT010000104.1 GCA_035502185.1 Gemmatimonadales bacterium | reverse complement strand
AGGTGAGCGGCAGCTGCTCACCTCTCACGCCTTTGCCTCTCACTTCTCACTTCAACTTCTCACCCCTTACCTCTCACCGCTCACCTCAGCACCCGGATATTCCTCTCCTCGCAGATCCTGTTCAGCGCCTCCGGCCACACCGTCACGCTCACCTCGCCGAGGTGCGCCTTCCGGAGCAGATACATCACCGTGCGCGACTGGCCGATGCCGCCACCCACGCTGAGCGGGATCTCGTCCTTCATGATGGCCTGATGGTAGGGCAGCTTCAGGAAATCCAGCTGCCCGCTGATCTCGAGCTGCTGCTTCAGCGTCTCCTTGGTGACCCGGATGCCCATCGAGCTCAGCTCGTGCCGCCGCTTGGTGACCGGGTTCCACACCAGGATGTCCCCGTTCAGGCCGTGCATCGGCTTGCCGCCGTCCGACGTGGTCGGCGTCACCCAATCGTCGTAGTCCGCCGCCCGCATCTCGTGCGGGTAGCCGTCCTTGAGCACCCAGCCGATGCCGACGATGAAGACCGCCGGGTACTTCTGGAGGATCTGCGTTTCGCGCTGCTTGCGCGGCAGGTCCGGGTACATGTCCAGGATCTCTTCGGCGTGCAGGAACTTCAGCTCCTGCGGCAGCGGCGGATAGCGCGGGTCCTTCAGCTTCGGGAACAGGTCCAGCACGTGCTTCTCGGCGCCCGTGATCACCTTCCAGATCCGCCGCACCGTGTCCTTGAGGAAGGCCAGGTTCCGGTCGGCGGCGGTGATGGTCTTCTCCCAGTCCCACTGGTCCACGTAGGACGAGTGGTCGTGGTCCAGGAAGTAGTCCTTGCGCACCGCGCGCATGTCGGTCACGAGGCCCTCTCCCGCCTTCATCCCGAACTGCTTGAGGGCCATCCGCTTCCACTTCGTCGCCGCCTGCACGACCTGCGCGTTGATCCGCTGCTCCAGGCCCAGGCCGCAGGGAAACTCGATCGGCGTGCGCGACCCGTCGCGGTCGAGGTAGTCGTTGACGCCGCTCTCGCGGCTCACGATCAGCGGGACCTCGACGCGGATCAGGCTCAGCTCCCGGCACAACCCGTCCTCGATGTACCGCTTCGCCGCCGTGATCGCGACCTGCGTCTCCTTCGGATCGAGCAGCGACCGGTAATCCTTCGGGAGGATCTTCGCGACCTCTTCGTACGTGCTGATGCCGGGGCCTGCGAGATCGGCCTTCTTATCTGCCATCGGTCTACTCCCCTTTCGTCGGTGCCACTCGGCGTTCGTTCGACTGGCGCGCTGCAACGGCGGGATAGCTCCGCAAGCTCCGTTCCTCGCCGCCTTCGCGAGGCGCGGCCTAGGAAATCCGACCGGTGCGCGCCGCGTGAATGAAGTCCGTGTAGGCCGGCTGGTGGCCGGCCGCCCGCACGTCCGCCGCGATCTGCCCGCGGTGGTACGCCGAGTGGACGACGACGTGCGTCAGCACGTCGTCCACCGTGCTCGTGAAGGCTTCCCCTCGCGAGTTGGTGTACGCCACGCGCTCGCCCAGCCGCTCGGGCACCACCTGCTCGAGGTACTTCCGCCACTGGCGGTCGAGGTCGCCCAGCCAGGTCTCGACCTGGCCCGGCGCGAGGTCCGGCCACACCGGAAGGGGCGCCTGCGCACCCGTCAGCCGCGCGTGCCAGAGGGCTTCGGCGCCCACGATGTGGCCGATCAGCTTGAGGCTGCGGGCGGGCGGGGAAGGGATGGCGCGAACCGAGCCGAGCGCTTCGCGGTTCGCCCACTGGTCGTAGTGGAACAGTCGCTTCAGGTCTGGCATGGTGACGAATCCGTGCTAGCGGAGGAACTGCGCCAGGTGCTCCAGCATCCGGGGCCAGCGCGCCGACGCCGTGCGGCCAACCACCCCGTACTCCGCCACGGCGCAGTGGGTTCCCCTCGGGGTGGGACGCAGGATGATCACCAGCTCCCCGGTCGCGGCGCTTGGCGTCGAGACCTTCCAGCGGCCGTAGCGGTTCTCGGCGGCGTCCACCAGCTCCGTGCCGTCGAACGCTCCCCCGCTCCAGCGGCGGAGCACGCCGGCGTCGGTGAGCGCGCGGAAGACGGAGTCCGCGCCGGACGGAAGCTCGGCCGACGCGAAATACCGCTCTCGGGCCGCGAGCGCCGGCGACGATGCGCGCGGGTCCTTGCCGTCCTCCACCAGCAGCCCCAGCGCCGCCAGCGCCTGCAGCCACCCGGCGAAGTGCCCGGCGACCGCGTCCTGTGCGGCGGGGCCCGGTTCCCAGCCCTCGTGACGCAGGTCCACCCGCGTGCCCCCCGGCACGGGCGCCAGCGTGACCTCGACGGCGGTCGGCCCGCACCCGCCCACGGGCGGCCAGGGCGCCCTCAGGCGGGATGGGCTCTGCTCCTCGCGCCCGTCCGGCCACCCGGCGACGGGCAGGGCATCGAGCACGACGTCGGTCCGGCCGACCAACGCACGCCAGACCTCGCCGGCCGGCGCGGTGATGAAGGACTGGATGTGGATCGCCTCCACTACTGCCGCGTCTCCTCCACCACGATCCCGCGCTTCGCCAGCTCCTCGAGGTAGGGCCCCGCCGGCACGCATTCGTCGGGCGTATGCACGCCCTTGGCCGAGATGCGGCCGTCGAGCTGCAGCAGGCCGGTGATCGCGAGGGAGTATCCGGTCGTGCGCATCATCGCGGTCACGTGGCTCCGGTCGTCGTAGCGGTCCACCAGCTGCCAGCGGGTCGCAGCCGGCTTGCCGGCCTTCGTCCCACGCACATCCACCACGAGAGCGACCAGGTCCCGGCCCTGCGGCTTGGTCAGCGTCGGCGAGACGATGGCGATGAACGCGTCCCGGGGCCGGACCTGCACACCGTTCACCTCCACCGGCTCGGTCCCCAGGAGCCCCAGCTCGCGGATCGGCTTCATGATCGCGACGTGGCCCGGGTAGCGGAGGGTCTTGTACTCCATCGTGCGGATCCTGCCCTCCCAGCTGAAGGGCAGCGTCGAGATGCCGCCGCCGGTGTGGAACGCCTCCAGCTTGCCGATCGGGTCGGGGAAGACGACGTGCTCGATCTCCGACAGCGGCTCCACCTGGACGCGCTGGCCGCCCCGCAGGACCCAGCTGGGCGACGTGTAGTAGTCGAACGCGCCCTCCAGCGAGTACACCACCATGTAGTTGAGCGGCGGCTCCGGCTTCTGGGGCAGCCCCCCGACGAAGATCTTGACGCTCTCCGTCTCGTCCAGCCGGTGGATCCCCTCGGCCGCGAGGATGTTGACCATCCCGGGCGCGAGGCCGCAGTCGGGCACCACGGAGACGCCGCGCCCGGCGGCCTCGGCGTGGAGACCCTTCTGCTTGAATACGATCTCGGTATTGCCGCCGAGATCGGCAAAGGACACGCCGGCCTTCACGGCCAGGCGGGCGAGGTCGTGGTTGAAGTAGTACGGGGCCGCCGAGAGCACGCAGTCGGCGCGGCCCACGGCCGTCGCCACCGCCCTCTCGTCCCTGAGGTCGAGGTGCTCCAGCTCGAGCGCGCCGCCCTTCCACGGATCCAAGAAGGCCGGCACGCGGTCGAGCGCGCGGTCGGCCAGCACGACGTGCCTGGTCGCCGGCTGCTGCAGCAGGTCGAAGGCGCAGGCGGAACCCTGCTTTCCCGCGCCGATCACGAGGAACTTCACGACCCTCTCCGGACCGCGGCAACGAGGAGCCATTGGCCGTCGGGGTCCACCGCCACGGCGGTAGGAGGAGCGGGGAGCGCGACGGTCACGGTCTGGCGCCACCCCGACACCGCCACCGTGCGGCGCGCCACGACCCGCGCTCCGTCGCGCAACTCCAGTGCCACGGACGGCAGCCTGAACGATCCCCACGCCGCAGGCTGGACCTGGTCGAGGTCCACGACCACCCGCCGTCCAGCCGCGTCCCAGCGCCACGCCACGTCCAGCCGCGGGTAACCCGGCTGCCGCAGCCACTGGCGGAAGAACCAGCCCAGCTCCCGGCCGGCGGCGGCCTCCATCGCGCGCTGGAGATCCGCGCTGGTGACCGACGAGTCGCGCCAGGTGCGGTAGTAGCCTCGGATTCCGCGCCAGAACGCGCTGTCGCCGATGGTGCCGCGCAGCATGTGCAGCACCCAGGCGCCCTTGTTGTAGCTGTTCGCGTCGAGCAGCTGCACGAGGTCGGTGACCGCGGTGTCGATGACGGGGCGATCCACCACGCCGGACGCCAGATAGCCGCGCGCCAGGCCGGCCATGCCGCGGGCCAGGACCGAATCGCCGTCCAGCGCGGCGCCGACCACCAGGGCGAAGTAGTTCGCGAACCCCTCCGACAGCCACAGCTCGTGGAAGTCGCGCTCCGTCACCGCGTCGCCGAACCACTGGTGCGCGGTCTCGTGCCGTACCACGCCCTCGCCCATGCGGCGCGATCCGTACGGCCGCTCCGCGTAGAAGATGGCGGTGGAGTTCTCCATCCCGCCGTAGCGGGTGGAGGACTCGACGTGCGCCAGCTTCTCGTACGGGAACGGGCCGACCAGGCGCTGCATCGTCTCCACGATCTCGGTGGCGCGGCGGAACGGCACCGAGTCGGCGAAGGCCGAGTCCTCGGGCTCCGCCCAGACCTCCATCGGGATCGTGTCGCCCCCGTCGATCACGGGCCGGTGGCGGCTGACCGTCAGGGGCGCGGCCCCGAGCACCATCGTGTAGGTGGGGATCGGATGACGCTCCTCGTACTCCCATCGCGTTCGGCCGTCGGGCAGCCGGTCGCTGCGCACGGCGCGCCCGTTCGCCACGGCCCGCCACCCGGCGGGCACGTCCACCTGCCACGAAACCGCGGCCTTGTCGGCCGGGTCGTCCACGGTCGGAAGCCAGTAGCGGGCGCGCTCCGGCCAGTCGTCGGCGAAGACGGCCTCCCGGCCGCGGCCGTCCGGCCGGAGATAGAGGCCGTCCCGCGGAGCGCCCCGGTAGAACACGGCGACGCTCTCGGGCTGGCCGGCCGGCCCCGGCGGCAGCGGGATGCGCAGCGACGAGCCGTCGTAGGCGAAGGGGATGCGGGCGGAGCCCTGCGGCCCGGCGACCGGGGTGGCACCCACCGAGTCCACGACGAGTCCGACCAGGTCGAGCGCCAGTGTGTCCGACGCCGCTCCGGTGCGCCGGAACACGATCGTGGCCTGGGCGCGGATCGTATCGCCGGCGGCCGGCAGCGCGATCCGGAACCGGTAGGCGTCTACGTGGATGGCCGGCCGCGGCGCGGCTTCCTGTGCTCCCGCCTCCGTCGCCGGCGCACCGCCGGCGACGGCGAGCGCGGCCGCCAGCGCGCCGGTGGGCAGGAACCGGCTCAGCGTCGCGCCCTAGCGCCCGACATAGTGCACGCGGAAAACGCGGCCGCCGTAGTCGTCGCTCACCAGCAGGCTCCCGTCCCTGAGAACCAGGAAGCCCACCGGCCGCGCCCACTCGCTGTCGGCGCCTCCCGGCAGGAAACCGGTGATGAAGTCCGTGACGGCCACCGGACGGCCGTCGTGCTGCCGCACGTACACCACCTTGTAGCCCGTCGGCACGGAGCGGTTCCACGACCCGTGAAACGCCACGAAGGCGCCGCCCCGGTACTCGGGCGGAAACTGCGATCCCGTCGAGAAGGCGATGCCCAGCGGCGCCGAGTGGGCCTGGAAGGTGATCCCGGGCGCCGCGAGATGGTCGCAGTCCGCGTTCGGGTACTCGGGGTTCGGGTGGCCGGGCAGGTAGCACCGCGGCCAGCCGTAGTCGCCGCCCTGCTGCAGGACGTTGATCCGGTCCGGCGGCAGGTCGTCGCCCAGCAGGTCGCGGTCGTTGTTGGTGCCCCACAGCTCGCCGGTCGCGGGATCGAAGGCGAGACCGACCGAGTTGCGCAGGCCGCGGGCGAAGATGTCGGCGCCGCTCCCGTCGGCGTTGTACCGCAGCACCGCGGCGCGCCGCGGATCCCGTTCGTCGCAGATGTTGCACGAGGAGCCGACGGAAATGTACAGCTTGCCGTCGGACGGGCCGAACACGATGGTGCGCGTGAAGTGCCCGGACCCGTGGGGGAGATCCGGCACCACCACCTGCGCCGCCGGAGACCCGGGCGCAAAGCGGACCACCCGGTTGGTCTCGGCCACGTACAGCGTGTCGCCGCGGAACGCCAGCCCGTGCGGAGCGTCCAGCCCCTGCGCGACGGTGATCACGGTATCGGCACGGCCGTCCCCGTTCGCGTCCGGCAGCTTCACCACCTTCCCTTCGCGTGTCAGCGACAGGTACGGCACGCCGTCCGGGCCCAGAGCCATGAACCGCGCGCCACCCAACCGCTCGGCATACACGTCCACGGCGAAGCCCCGCGCCACCTGCAGCGGGTGGCCCGCGACGACGACCGCCGCTAGCTCGCCCGCCGGCTCCTGGGAGAGGCAGGCCGCGGGCGTGCCGGCCACGAACAACGACGCTCCCACCAGCGCGACGACGCTAGTTCGCATACACTCCCTCCACCGCCGTGGCCGGCGCCGGCACCCGGTCGTCGCGGCTGCGCAGAGCCTCCTGCTCCGCTTGCGCCACCTCGGCCTCGACCCGCGCCTCCGCATCGGCGAGCATCGAGGCTGCGACACCGAGGCCCTTCAGGTGTTCCTCGAACAGACCGATCGGGTCCTTCCGTCCCCACTCGGCGAACACGTCCGCCGGGAACAGCGCGCGGGCCTCCCGCTCGTCGTGGGTGGCGTGGCCGCCCATCCGGAACGTGTTGCCTACCAGCATCACGGGGCCGCCGCCGGCGCGGCACCGCTCCGCCGCCAGCCGGGTCGCAGCGTAGGCGTCGAGCACGTTGTTGCCGTCGAACACCCCGCCGGCCATCCCGTAGGCGTCCGGCAGCTCGGCGAAATCCTCGGGGAGGTGGTGCTGCCCGAGTCGCGTGCCCAGCGCGACCTGGTTGTTGTGGATGATGAAGATCGCCGGCACCCTCTGGACCGCGGCGAAGTTGAGACCCTCGTGCGCGGTCCCGGTCTTGGTCGAGCCGTCGCCGATCCAGGTCAGGGCGAGGAAGCTCTCGCCGCGGATCCGGCTCACGAGCGCCAGGCCGGTCACCACCGGCACGACGTCGCCCACGTGGGAGATCGGCTGGAGCACCCGGTGCGCGAACGAGCCCGCGTGCAGGTCGCGGCCGCCCGAGGGCGCGTCGGCCGTGCCGAGGTAGCTGCGGAAGCCGTCGGCGATCGGCATGCCCATTTCGGCGCACGCGCCGGCGTTGCGGATCATCGGCACCACGATGTCACGGGAGCGGTCCAGCGCGTGCACCGGGCCGACGGTCATCGCCTCCTCGCCCGTGCCCAGCCACGCCTTGGAGATGACGCCGGTCCGGACCCAGCGCTTGAGCGCGATGTCCTGGAGGCGGGTGCGCACCAGGCCGGCGTACAGCTCGAGCAGGGTGGCCTCGTCCAGCGCGTCCACGACGGCGCGTCGCGCCGGGTCCCGCCGGAGCGTCTCGGCATAGGCGGCGACGAGTGCGGGATCGGCGGCCCAGTCGACGTACTCGGGCGGGTCGAAGGCGGGGAAGCGCTTCACGAGATGCGCCGGCTAGAACAGCTTCTTCAGCTTCCCCATCATGCCGCCGCCGCTCTCGCCCGCCGCCTCCTCGAGCGCCTTGCCGAACTCGCCGGCGGTCTGGTAGCGGGCCGCGGCATCGGCCTCGATCGCCTTCATCAGCGCCTTTTCGAACGCCGCGCTGAACTCGAGGTCGCTGCGCGCCTTGCGGAGCGGCAGCGGCTGCCCGCGGAGCCGCGCGATCATCATGTCCTGGGCCGTTTTGCCCTCGAAGGGCAGCTTGCCGGTGAACATCTCGTAGGCCACCAGCCCGAGCGCGTAGATGTCGGAGCGGCCGTCCAGCGGCTTGCCGCGGATCTGCTCGGGGCTCATGAATTCCGGCGTGCCGAGGATGATGCCGGTCGCCGTCAGCTTGGCCATGCCCGGCTCGGCGCGCCGCTCCTTGGCGAGACCGAAGTCCGTCACGACCGCCTTGAGGGCGCCGCTCGGCTCCGGGCAGATGAAGATGTTCTCCGGCTTGAGGTCCCGGTGGATGATCTGCTGCTGGTGGGCGACGTCCAGCGCGTCGCACACCTGGCGCATGATCGGCACGCCGATCTCGAGCGGGATGGGGCCCTCGCGGACCTCCTTGTCCGACAGCAGCTCTCCCTTGAGGAGCGGCATGACGAGGTAGATCAGCCCGTCCTCGGTCTCCCCGAGCCGCATGATGCGGCAGATGTTGGGATGGTCGAGCCGCATCGCGAGACCGGCCTCGCGCCGCAGGCGCTCCGCCGCGGTCCGGTCCTGGGCGAGCTTGGGCGTCATGATCTTCACCGCCACCGACTCGCCGCTGGAGATGTCCTTCGCCTCGTACACGAAGGACATCCCGCCTTCGCCCAGCTTGCGGACCACCTGGTAGCGCTGATCCAGGACCTGGTCGCGCAGCGTCTTGGCCGGGTCGGCGGCGGTCGGCTTGGGCTTGACCGCCTGGCGGATCTGGGTCGATCCCGCGGATCCCGTCGAGGCGACGGCCGGGGCCGACGCGACGTCCACCAGCTGGGAGCCGTCCTTCGGGCAGAACCGCGCGTCGCCCGCGTAGACGGTGTGGCACTTGGGACAACGCCGTTGGCTCACTGTCGCACCACGTTGCGGCCGTCCGCCTTGGCGCGGTACAGCGCCGCGTCGGCCAGAGCGATGAAGGACTCCGGGCTGTCCACCGCCGGATCCGGGAAACAGGCGACCCCGACCGAGACCGTGATGCGCACCGGCCGCGCCGGGTCCCCGAAGGTGAAGTTGGCGATGCGCTGCCGCATCCGGTCGGCGAAGATCATCGCGCCGTGCGCCGCGGTCTCGGGCAGCAGAATCACGAACTCCTCACCGCCGTACCGGGCCACCGCGTCCACCGAGCGCGCGTCGCGCCGCAGCAGTTCGCCCAGCTGGCGCAGCACGGTGTCGCCGACCAGGTGGCCGAGCGTGTCGTTGATCCGCTTAAAGTGGTCCAGATCCACCATCAGCAGCGCCAGCACCAGGTTGTAGCGCCGCGCCCGGTCCACCTCCCGCTCCACCGCCTCCAGCAGCGCCCGGCGGTTGAGGCACCCGGTCAGCGGGTCGGTGGCCGCCAGCCACTCGAGCCGCTCCTTGTCCGAGACGACGGTCTCAAAGTCGTGCGCTTTCTCGATCGCCGCAACCGCGGCCTTGATCACGGTGTCCGCGAACTGCGCGTCATCGCGCTCCAGGGGCGCCTCGCCGTGCACCGTGCGCAGGTAGAGCACGCCGCACTGCTCCTCCCGCATCCGGAACGGCAGGGCCACCACCGACTGGGTCGGCACCGGAATGCCGTTCTTGGCCCACATCGCCCGCACCTCGACGAACAGCGGATCGCTCCCGACGTCGCCCACGATGACGGGCTGGTCGCTCTCCAGCGCCTTGAGCATCTCGGGGTAGCGGGCCAGCTCGATGCGCAGGTTGCGCAGCATCGGGTTCTCGTAGGCCGCGACCACCGTGCCGTACACGTCCCCGGGCTTGGCCAGCACCAGCGAGCAGCGGGAGATGTTGAGCGCCCGCGCCACCCGCCGTGCCAGGATGTGGTAGATCTCGTCGGGCTTCAGCGTGTCGGTGAGCTCGTGCAGGATGTCCGCGATGGCGCCGCGCGCCCGCGCGTCCTCCCGCGCCGAGCGCAGCTCGCGGCCGCGCTTGAGCTGCGCCTCCACGCGCGCCAGGAGCTCCTTGACCCGGAACGGCTTGGCCACGAAGTCCGACGCGCCCAGGCCCAGCGCCTTCGCCGTCCCGTCCTCGGCGTCCATCGAGGAGATCATCAGCACCGGGAGGTCGTGCCACCGCGGCTCGCTGCGGATCCGCTCCAGCAGCTGCAGCCCGTCCACCTTCGGCATCATGATGTCCAGCAGGACCAGGTCCGGGCGCTCCAGGCTCAGCTGCTCCAGGAGGTTCTGCCCGTCGGGCACGGCGACCACGTGGCAGCCCTGCTCCTTGAGAATCCAGGTCAGGGTCCCCACCAGGGCGGCGTCGTCATCCGCCACCAGCACCTTCGCGCCGACGAGCTGGCCGAGTCCGGTCACGCCTTCGCCCCGAGCAGCGTCTGAAGACCCTCCCACTCGATGTTGCCGCCCGACAGCACCGCGACCACCGGTCCCGCGACCGACCCCGCGGGCTGGCCGAGGAGCCAGGCCAGGGTGGCGGCGCCGGAGGGTTCCACGACCAGCTTGAGCCGGTCCAGCGCGAACCGCACCGCCTCCACGATCTGCTGGTCCGACACCAGGCACGCCCGGGCCGCGTGCCTGGCCAGGTGGGCGAAGGTGAGCGAGCCGATCCGGAGCGGCAGCAGCCCGTCCGCGACGCTGCCCGTGCGCTCGAGCGTCACCGGCTCCCCGGCCGCCCGCGCGCGCTCGTACGTGGGCGCGCCCTCGGGCTCGACCGTCACCACCGCCGCCTCCGGTCGGAGCGCCCGGACGGCGGTGGCGACGCCGGCCGCGAGGCCACCGCCGCCCACCGGGACCGCCACCGTGCGCACGTCCGGACAGTCCTCGACCAGCTCGAGACCTGCCGTCCCCTGACCCGCGATGATGGCCGGATGGTCGAACGGCGGCACGACCGCCAGCCCCTCGCGCTCGGCGATCGCGAGCGCGCGCGCGTAACGGTCCTGCGACGTCCGACCCGCCAGCACCACCTCGCCGCCGAGCCGCTCCACGCCACGACGCTTCGGCGCGGCCACCGTCTCCGGCATCACGATCACCGCACGAAGGCCGAACCGCCGAGCCACCCACGCCACCGCCTGGCCGTGGTTGCCCGACGAATACGTGATCACGCCGCGCGCGCCACCCTCGGCCAGCTGCCGCACCAGGGTGAACGCGCCCCGCAGCTTGAAGGCCCCGACCCGCTGCAGACTCTCCGGCTTCACGAACACCGGCACACCGAGCCGCTCGGCCAGGTCGTCGGACGGCAGCAGCGGCGTGTGCACCGCGACGCCACGCAGGTGCCGCGCGGCCTCGCGAATCGCTTCGAGACTGACGAGCTCGGGGGCCGACGCGACCGTCACGGGGGGCGACGACTCCATTGAGGGCCGCAAACTACGGCCCGGTTGGGGTAGCGGCAAGGCCGTCCGCACCGCCTTCTCAGCGCTTCCGCGCCGCACGGCGCAACAGCCAGTGGGTAGCCGCGAGATCCACCACCATGACGGCGAACAGCACGATGGTGCCCGTCGTGGCGATCACCCGAAAGTAGCGCAGGGCCGCGACCAACAGGGAGTACGCCACCACGCCTCCGAACACCAGCGGCCGGTTCATGCCGCGGGCACGGCCGGCGGCGTCGCCCCGCGCTCCAGCAGGGCGATGAACTCCCGCGCCGCGGGGCCGTATGCCACGTCCGGGGCCTTCATCACGGCAAAGTAGCGCGACAGGTCCAGACCGGCGACCCGCCGCACCCGCAGCCCGAGGCCCAGCGGCCGCTCCCCCACGGCCAGCCCCGACACCACCGACGCCCCGAGGCCCGCCGCCACCGACCGGAGGATCGCTTCGGTGCTCGGCAGCTCGAACAGCACCCGAAGCGTCAGCCCGGCCTGGGCGAGGGCCCGCTCCAGCGTCCGGCGCGTCCCCGATGCCGGTTCCCGCACGATGAGCGCGTGCGCCGCCAGCGCCGCGCCGCCCAGCCGCGCCACCGTCGCCAGCGGATGTCCGGGCGCCGCCACCGCCACCAGCTCGTCTCGCCGAAACGGTGTCAGCCTCCCCTCGGCGGGCCCGGAGCCCTGCCCCAGGACGCCCAAGTCCACGTCCCCGCGCAACACCCACCGCTCCACCTCCGCGGCGGCCCCCAGCCGGAGCTGGACGGCGATGCCGGGGAACCGGCGCCGGAACTCCGCCAGAGCCCCGGGGACGAGGTACGTCCCGACCGTGGCCGTCGCGCCGACGACGAGCCGCCCGGCCTCCAGCTCGACCAACTCGCGCGCGGCGCGCTCGGATTCCTCGGCGAGCCGCACGATGCGGCGCGCGTAGTCCACGACTTCCCGGGCCGCGTGGGTCAGCACGACCCGCCGTCCCGCCCGCATCAGCAGAGGCAAGCCGTAGTGCTGCTCGATGAGCCGGAGATGCTGGGAGAAGGCGGGCTGGCTGATCCCGACGGCCCGCGCCGCGGCCGTGACGCTTCCCTCGTCCGCCAGCGCGACGAGCAACCGATACCGCTGAAGGGAGAGACCCGACGCGCCTTGCATGCACACAAGTTATGCTATGTGCGATAGACATCAACATTACTTATGAAAAGACAACTCCGCGCGGACTGGAGTCGGTGCCGCTCCGCGCGTAGGCGGCGGCGCGGCTGGACTCGCGCCGGCTACCGGGACAGCAGGCCCTCGGACTGGAGCAGCTCGGCGTTGAGAAGCGAGGCGCCGGCGGCGCCGCGGATGGTGTTGTGCCCGAGGACGATGAACTTGTATCCGAGGAGGTTGCAGCGGCGCACCCGTCCCACGACGGAGGCCATCCCACGCTCCCGGTTGACGTCGAGGCGGGGCTGCGGGCGGTCATCCTCGTCCACGAGCAGCGTCGGGTGAGCCGGCGCGCTCGGCAGGTGACGTTCCTGGGGCACGCTCTGGAAGGCGCGGAGCGCCTCGCGCACCGCGTCGAGGCCCGGATCGGCGCCGAGGGTCGCGAACACCGAAGCGGTGTGGCCGTCCACGACCGGCACGCGCGTCGTCGTGGCGCTGACGATGACCGGATGCGGGGCTACCCGCTCGCCGCTCATGGTGCCGAGGATCTTCCGGGTCTCCCGCTCGATCTTCTCCTCCTCGCCCTGGATGAACGGTATGACGTTCCCCACGATGTCCAGCGAGGGCAGCCCCGGGTATCCGGCGCCCGAAATGGCCTGGAGCGTCGTGACGGCGACGGCCTTGAGGCCGAAGCGCCGTTCCAGCGGCGCCAGCGCGAGCACCAGCGTGGCGGTCGCGCAGTTGGGGTTGGTGGCGATGAAGCCTCGCCAGCCGCGCCGCTTCCTCTGGACCGGAATGAGCGCCGTATGGCCGGGGTTCACCTCCGGCACGAGCAGCGGGACGTCGTCCGCCATGCGGTGACTGCGGGCGTTGCTCAGCACGGCGTAGCCGGCGGCGGCGAACGCCTCCTCGACGGGACCGGCGACGGCGGCGTCGAGGGCCGAGAAGACGACGTCGCACTCGAGCCGGGGCTCCACCGGCTCGACGACGAGGTCGCGCGCCGCGTCGGGCATCGGGACGTCGAGCTTCCAGCTGCACGCCTCGCCGTAGCACTTCCCCGCGGAGCGCTCCGAGGCGGCGACGGCGACGAGGTCGAACCACGGATGACCGTCGAGCAGCTGCACGAACCGCTGGCCGACGGCGCCGGTCGCGCCGAGCACGCCCACGCGAATAGTCACCGCAGCGCCTCCTCCAGGGCCGTGGCCGCCGACGTCTTCTGGTCGCGGTACTTGACGATGATCGGGGCGTAGAGCGCCACGCCCATGGCCGCCGCCCCTTCGCCCGCCGCCGGACGCGTGCCGGGCACCACGACGGCGTCGGCCGGGATCTCGAGCGGCGCCTGGCCGCTGCGGCGGTAGACGGTCCGGTGCACCAGATCGTAGACGGGCGTGGACCCGGTGAGAATCGTCCCCGCGGCCAGCACGGCGCCCCGGTGCACGATGGTCCCCTCGTAGACGCCGCATCCGCCGCCCACCAGCACGTCGTCCTCGATGATCACCGGCAGCGCGCCTGCCGGCTCGAGCACGCCGCCGATCTGGGCCGCGGCCGAGAGGTGCACGCGCTTCCCGATCTGCGCGCACGAGCCCACCAGCGCGTGGCTGTCGATCATCGTTCCCTCGTCCACGTACGCGCCGACGTTGACGTACATCGGCGGCATGCACACCACGCCCGGCGCCACGTACGCCCCGTCCCGGACGGCCGATCCGCCCGGCACGACGCGGACGGCGTCGCGCACCACCAGCGGCTTGACCGGGTAGGTGTCCTTGTCGAAGAAGCGCAGGGTGGGGCCGTCGGACATCTCGACCAGCGTGCCCATCCGGAAGCCGAGCAGGATGGCCTCCTTCACCCAGAGATTGACGCGCCAGCCGCCGTCCACGGGCTCCGCCGCCCGAATCTCGCCGCGTCCCAGGGCGGCCCGGAATTCGTCGAACAGCGAGCGATCGGACCAGTCGAAGGTCGCCGGCCGCTTCGCCACCAGGGCTTCGACCAGCTCACGCAGCGGCATGCGACCTCTGGCCGAGGAGCGACAGCGTGCTCAGCACCTCGCGCACCCGGGTCCGGCTCGCCTCCTTGATCGGGACCAGGGGCAGGCGGAAGTGCTCCTCGAGCAGGCCCATCATGGTCATCGCCGCCTTCACGGGGCCGGGGCTGGACTCGACGAAGTTCACTTCCATCAGGGGCAGCAGCCGGTAGTGCAGCGCGCGCGCCTCGTCCCACTTGCCGGCCAGCGCGAGGTCGGCCAGGCGGGACATCAGGTCGGGCGCCTCGTTGGAGGCCACCGAGACGATGCCGTCGGCGCCCAGGGCCATCAGCGGCAGGGTCACGGCGTCGTCGCCCGAGAGAACGCGGAAGCCGGCCGGCCGCTCGCGGAGGATGGCCATGATCTGCGCGAAGTCCCCGGACGCCTCCTTGATCGCGACGATGTTCGGCACCTCGCGGGCGAGCTTGAGCGCCGTGGCGGCCTGGATGTTCGACGCGGTGCGTCCGGGCACGTTGTACATCATCACCGGCAGGGGCGCGACCGCCTTCGCCACGGCGCCGAAGTGCGCGAGCAGGCCCTCCTGCGTGGG
This sequence comes from Gemmatimonadales bacterium, assembly GCA_035502185.1. Lineage (NCBI taxonomy): Bacteria > Pseudomonadati > Gemmatimonadota > Gemmatimonadia > Gemmatimonadales > Gemmatimonadales bacterium. The sequence goes on along the minus strand of DATJUT010000104.1, from coordinate 35,583 downwards.
CTTGTTGTAGTAGGGCGCCACGATCAGGACGCCGTCGGCGCCGAGGGCCGCAGCCTCGCGGGCCTGCTCGATGGCGTGGGCCGTGTTGTTGCTGCCCGCCCCGGCCACGACGCGCGCCCGGCCCCGGGCCACCTCGATCGTGGCGGCCACGACCTGGCGGCCTTCCTCGTCGCTCATTGTGGCCCGCTCGCCGGTGGTGCCGCATGGCACCAGGAGCTTCACGCCGCCCGCGATCTGACGCTCCACCAGCGAGCGCATGCGCGGCAGGTCCACCGCGCCGTCCGCCTTGAAGGGCGTCACCAGGGCCGTCGCGCATCCCCGCATCCAGTCCAGCGTGGTCGTCATCGTCCCTTCTCCTTCCCCGCGTCGAGGATCGCATCGAGAACCTCGGCGAACTCGAAGACGCCGCGGCGCCCGGACAGAGCGATCCACCGGGCGGCGAGCAGCGCGCCCGCGGCGAACCCCTCCCGCGAGCGCGCCTCGTGGGTGAGCGTGACCTGGTCCGCCGGGCCGTCGAATCCGACCCGGTGCGTGCCCGGGATGTGCCCGGCGCGAGTGCTGGCGACCGCGAGGTCCCGGCCGCCGTAGGCGCGCGCCACCAGGTCGCGGAGCTTGAGTGCCGTCCCCGACGGCGCATCCTGCTTGCGCGCGTGGTGCGCCTCTTCCAGGAACGGCGCGTACGCGGGATCGCGGGCGTACTCCGCCGCCGCCGCCGCGACGACGCGGTAGAACAGGTTCACGCCGATCGAGAAGTTGGCGCCGTAGACCAGCGCGCCCTGGCCGCGCTCCACGACGCCGCGCACCTCGGCCAGCTGCGCCTGCCAGCCCGTCGTCCCCTCGACCAGCGGCACGCCCGCCTCGACGCACGCGCGCACGTGATCCGGCACCGCGGCCGCCGCCGAGAAATCCACGGCCGCGTCGCTGCCGCGGAGCACCGCCGCGATCTCCTTCCAGCCGCGCCCGGCGTCCCGGTCGGTGAAGGTGGCCGCGATCTCGTGCCCCGCCTCGCGCGCCCGCCGCTCCACCAGGCCGCCCATGCCGCCGAGTCCGAACAGCGCCAGCCTCATTTCCCGCCTCCGCCGTTCTTCGCGAGCAGCCTGCTTCCGAGCCGGGCGAGGGCGTCCACGGCCTCGTACAGCTCCGCCTTGGGCAGCTTCTCGTGGTCGGTGTGCGCCTCGAGGATCGAGCCGGGGCCGAAAACCAGGGCCGCCCCCCACCGCGACAGATGCGGCGCGTCGGTGGTGTAGCGCACCACGCACGTCTCGAAGTCCGGCAGCTCCGTGAGGCGGATGGGCTCGGTGACGGTGTGCACCTCGAGCGAGGCGCGACCTTTCACCACCTGCTCCAGCTTCCGCCGCACCTGTTCGGAGGGCACGGCCACGCGGAAATGCAGCTCCGCCCGCGCCTCCGCCGGAACCACGTTCGCGCGGGTCCCGCCCGCGATCGTACCGATGTTGCAGGTCGTGACGCCGAAGAACGGGTCGGTGGGCCACTCGACCCCGCGAACGTCCGCCAGCACGTCGAGCAACGCGAGGATCGCCGAGCTGCCGCGCTCGGGGTACGCCGAGTGCGCCGCGATCCCCGCGGTCGCCAGCGAGAGCCGGAGCGAGCCCATGCACCCCCTCGCCAGCCGGTTGTCGGTCGGCTCGCCGAGGACCACGTAACGCACGCCCTCCGCCGCGGCGTGGCCGTTGGCGACCTTGGCGCCGAGGCTTCCCGCTTCTTCGTCCACCACGTACAGCAGCCCGATGCCCCGCTGACCGTCGGCCCGCAGCCGCTGGGCGGCCGCGATCTGTGCCGCCACGATCCCCTTCGCGTCGCATGCGCCGCGACCGTACAAAAAGTCGGCGTCCTCGGAGGACGTGACGAACGGCGGAACGGTGTCGAGGTGCGAGGCGAAGACGACCCGCGACGCAGCGCCGTCCTTGGCGATGACGTTCGACCGGCCGGGCGCCGCCTCCTGCAGCTCGACCCGGTAGCCGAGGCGCTCGAGGTACGACGCCACGTACGCGGCGATCTCGCCCTCGTCACCGCTCACGGACGGGATGTCCACCAGCGAGCGGGTGAGCGCGCCGACGTCGACCTCCCGCGTCTTCCCCCGGCCCGGCTTCACCGGCCGCTGCTTCGCCGCCACGCGCTTCGCGCCGCGCGCGCCCGCCCACACCGTCGGGCCCGGGCCGACCCGCGTGCCGCGGGGCGAGCCGACGGCACCGACGTCGAACTCGACTCGCTCGCGCCGCGCGAAGTGCAGCGCCTTGGGCTGGACGACCCGGGAGCCGAGCTTGAGGGCGTCGTCCCAGGAAATCACGTCGTAGCGTCTCGGCTTGCGGCCGCCGGCGGGATCGTGCTCGTACACGCCGTCCACGTTCTTGAGGAGCCGGCAGAGCCTGGCGCCCAGGCGGTGCGCGAGGAACAGCGCCGTCAAATCGGTGCCGCCGCGCCCGAACAACGCGTACCCGCCCGACGTGTCGCGCCCGAAGAATCCCGGGACGACGGCGGCGCCCGACCGCTCCAGCGCGCGGCGGAGCGCCTCGTCGTCCACGGCGACCGGGTCGGCGTCGAGGAGCGGCCCGCGCGTCGTCAGTCCGATCGCCGACGGATCGAGGATCGCAGCCTCCACGCCGGCCGCGTTCAAGGCCAGGGCGAGCCGCGCCGCCGAGGCCGCCTCACCGGTCGCGAGCAGCGACGCGGTGGCCGCGGGCTCCGGGGCGGGGCCGAAATGGCGCGCGTCCGCGAGCAGGCTGTCCGTGGCGCCCTTCAGCGCCGAAACGACCGCCAGCACGCGCTCGCCACGCTGCAGGTGGCGCCTGACGTCCGCGACCGCCGCCGCGTAGTCGCGCGCGGTGCCAAGCACCGAGCCGCCGAACTTCAGCACCGTGAGCGGCTGCTTCGCCATCGCGTGAGCCTCCCGGCCCCGGAACGCAGAATCGCCACCGCCCGGTGGCCCGGGCGATGGCGAATCCTATCGCGGAATACGGTCGGCGCAAAGCGGCCCGGCCGGCGACGCACCGCCGCCCGGCCCGCCGCGGCCGAGCCTCAGCGGCGTCGCACGCTCAGCGGACCGTTGGTGGTCACGGCCCGGATCGTCGGCCCGCCGCCACCGAGATCCGTCTCGATGCGGTGCCCGTTGAAATGGCCCTGCACCGTGACCGGGAAATCGATGTTCATCGGCCCGTTGACGGTGCCGGTCTCGAGGTGCGCCGCATAATTGCCCGGAATGGTCAATTCGACGGGGCCGTTGCTGGTCTCGCCGTCGAGTCCCGCGCCGTCCCACCGCTCACCGACCAGGTTGATGACCAGCGGTCCGTTGGTGGTCCGCGCGTGGACGTCGCCCCCCACGGCGTCGAGGTGCACGGGGCCGTTCACCGCGTGGAGGTCCATCTTCCCGGCCACGTCCTCCACCGAGATGGGGCCGTTCACCGTCTCCGCCGTCAGGTCCGTCCGCCTCGGCACCAGCACGTCGAAGCTGACGCTCCACGACTCGCGTCCCGACGTCGCGGGCCCGTCCGCCCGGATGGCTCCGGCGGTGGTCGAAATCCGGATCTGCCCCACGAGCGCGCGCGCCGCGTCGTCGCTGCCGGCCCGGGCCTGGACCTTCGCGGTCACCGCGACGCTGTCGCGGTCCCACCCGCTGACGCGGACCGCGCCGTTGGTGCCGGGGTCCACGGTGATGGCGCCGCCCGCCCTGAACCCGGTGTTCCGGATCTCGCAGTAGTGGGACCGGCTGTCGGAGGCCCAGTCCCGGCTGCTGCAGCTGTCGAACCCCTCGTCGAAGCGGGCCCGCTGGGCGAGGAGCGGCGTGGCCGCGAGGCTCAGGCCGATGGCGATGGTGGCTACGCGGGCACGGGGCTCCACGGCACTCCTCCGGAATGGCGGCTTCCGATTCGACACACCCGTCATGGAAAGGGTTGGACCGCTAGCCCTGCGTCGCTCCCTCTCCGACCGGCTCGACGTCGCCCGTCGGCTCCTCCTCGCCGCCTTCCTCCTCCTTGACCACCCGCGCCACGTCGACGACCACGTCGCCTTCGTCGAGGTTGATGACCTTGACGCCCTGGGTGTTCCGGCCGATCACGCTGATGTCGTTCACCGGGAGGCGGATGATCACCCCGTGCCGGGTGATCACCATCAGCTCGTCGTCCGGGATGACTTCCTTGAGGGCCACGACGTCGCCGGTCTTCTCGGTGTGCTTGAGCGTGATGATGCCCTTGCCGCCGCGGTGCTGCACCCGGTAGTCGGCCAGCTCCGACCGCTTGCCGAGCCCGTGCTCGGCCACCACCAGCAGGGTGGCCTCGCGCCGCACCACCACCATCCCGATCACGGCGTCGCCGGACTCCAGCTCGATGCCGCGCACGCCGGTCGTGGCGCGGCCCATCTCGCGGACGTCCTTCTCCTGGAACCGGATGCTCATCCCGTATCGGGTGGCGAGCACGAGGTCGTTGGTGCCATCGGTGATCTGGACGTCGATCAGCTCGTCCCCGTCCTCGATGTTGATGGCATTGATGCCCGTCGCCCGCACGTTCCCGTACGCGGACAGGACGGTCTTCTTCACCGTGCCGCCGCGGGTGGCGAACATCAGGAAGCGGTCGTCGACGAACTCGCGCACCGGCACGAGCGCCGCGATCCGCTCGTCGGGCTTGATGGCGATGCAGTTCACCACCGGCTTGCCCCGCGCGGCCCGGCCGCCCTGCGGGATGTCCCACACCTTCAGCCAGTAGATCTGGCCGTTCGCGGTGAAGAACATCACGTAGTCGTGGGTCGAGGCGATGAACAGGTGCTCGACCCAGTCGTCCTCCTTGGTGCCCATCCCGTTGAGCCCCCGCCCGCCGCGGCGCTGCCGCCGGTAGGTCGAGACCGGGATGCGCTTGATGTAGCCGGTGTGGGAGATGGTGATGACCATGTCCTCCTCGGCCACCAGGTCTGCGACCGAGAAGTCGCCCTGGTCCGCCACCACCTCCGTCCGGCGCTCGTCGCCGAAGTCCTTGGCCAGGCTCTCCAGCTCCGCCTTGAGGATGCCCAGGCGCTTGGGCTTCGAGGCGAGGATGCTCTTGAGCTCCGCGACCAGCGCCTGCACCTCCTTGAGCTCCGTCTCGAGCTTCTCGATCTCGAGGCCGGTGAGCTTCGCCAGCCGCATGTCGAGGATCGCCTTGCTCTGCGCCTCGGACAGCTTGAAGCGGTCCCGCAGCTTCTGGTCGGCCTCCTCGGTGGTCTTGGACCCGCGGATGATCTTGATCACGGCGTCGATGTTCTCGACCGCGATCTTGAGGCCCTCGAGGATGTGCTGGCGCTCCTCCGCCCTGTCGAGCTCGAACTTGGTCCGCCGGGTGATCACCTCGTGGCGGTGCTCGACGAAGTGCCGCAGCAGCTCCTTGAGGTTCATCACCGTCGGCACGCCGTCCACCAGCGCCAGCATGATCGCGCCGAACGTCGTCTGCATCTGGGTGTGCTTGAACAGGTTGTTCAGCACCACCATCGGCACCGCGTCGCGTTTCAGCTCGATCACCACCCGCATGCCGTCGCGGTCCGATTCGTCCCGGAGGTCGGAGATGCCCTCGACGCGCTTCTCGCGCACCGTTTCCGCGATCTGCTCGAGCAGGCGCGCCTTGTTCACCATGTACGGGATCTCGGTGACGACGATCTGCGACTTGCCGCTCGACTCCTTCTCCTCGATCTGCGCCCGCGCCCGCACCACGATCCGCCCGCGCCCCTGCTCGTAGCACTCGTTGATGCCGTCGCGCCCGTAGACGATCCCGCCGGTGGGGAAGTCGGGCCCGACGACGTGCCGCCGGAGGTCCGAGACCGACGCCTCGGGATGGTCCACCAGGTGCGCCGCCGCCGCCACCACCTCGCGCAGGTTGTGGGGCGGGATGTTGGTCGCCATGCCGACCGCGATGCCCGCCGAGCCGTTCACCAGCAGGTTCGGAAGCCGCGACGGAAGGACCGTCGGCTCCTGCAGCCGGTCGTCGAAGTTCGGGACGAAGTCGACCGTGTCCTTGTCGATGTCCTCGAGCATCGCGAGCGCGATGCGCGTGAGCCGCGCCTCCGTGTAGCGGTAGGCCGCCGCCGGATCGCCGTCCACCGATCCGAAGTTCCCCTGGCCGTCCACCAGCGGATAGCGCAGCGAGAAGTCCTGGACCATGCGGACCAGCGAGTCGTAGACCGCGCTGTCGCCGTGCGGGTGGTACTTGCCGAGCACGTCGCCGACGACCGTGGCGCTCTTCTTGTACGGCCGGTTGGGCAACAGGCCCAGCTCGTTCATCGCGTAGAGGATGCGGCGATGCACCGGCTTCAGGCCGTCCCGGACGTCGGGAAGCGCGCGCTGCACGATGACGCTCATCGAGTAGTCGATGAACGACTCGCGCATCTCGTCTTCGATCAGTCGGGGGAGAATCCGTTCGCGCTGATTCGGAGCGGTCATGACACCATGGGTGAGGACTGCTAAACATAGACGTTCTATTGAGTTAAGTCAAACGCCGCCACCCCCTTCCCGGGGGATGCCGCTCCTGGCCGCCGGGCCCGCTACGCGCGGGGCCCCGCCCCGCCTGCGGGGGCGGCGCGGCGCGGCTGGGACCCCTCGTGCGCGTCCGGCGGCGGCGCGGCGGCGCCCTCGCGACGCCCGGCCGCGGCGTCCGGCGCCGAACGCTGCGCCAGGGCCGCGCGCTCGCGACCGGACTCGTACCAGCGGCGCGTGACCTCGCCCGCGAGGCCCGTGTTGCCGAGGCCGAAGGCCAGCGCCACGGCCAGGGCCGCCGCGCCCAGGATCAGCGTGAAGGCGGTGGTGACGATCTCCCCCGCGACGCCGATCTGCTGCAGGGCCATGAACACCGAGATGACGATGATCATCGCCTTGGCGACCGTCGCCAGCGTCGGCACGCCCTCGACGGCGCCTGCGGAGGCCAGGATCAGCGCCCGCACGAACTCGCCCAGCACCAGCCCGAGGACGATGACGATGATCGCGGCGAAGACACTGGGGATGTAGTTGACGAGGTTGCCGAAGACGGCGTTGATGTTCGGCACGCCCAGGGCGGAGGCAGCCAGGAGAATCACGATCAGCATCACCAGCCAGAAGAGCAGCTTGCCCACGGCGCGCGCAGGGTCCAGTCGCGTGCCCGTGCGCTCCACCGCCTCGGTCACGCCCCAGCGCGCCGCCGAGCGGTCGAACTGCACGCGGACGAGGAAGCCGTTCACGATGCGCTCCACCAGCCGGGCCACCAGGAAGCCCGCCGCCAGGATGACCACGGCGAACAGCAGCTGCGGCAGGGTATCGGCGATCTGCGCCAGCGCGTCCTTCAGCCGTTGGTACGTGTCCACCGGGCTCCTCCCGCAGCGCTAGGCCGCGATTTCCACCACCAGCTTCCCGAAGTGCGCGCCCGAGGCCAGCCGCTCGAGCGCGCGACGCGCGTCCCGGATCGGCGTGACGCCGTCCACGACCGGGCGCAGGGATCCGGCGCCGAGCAGCCGCACGATCTCGGCGAACTCCCGCGCGTTGCCCATCGTGGAGCCCATCAGCGTATGGTGGTACCAGAACATCCGCCGCACGTCCGTCACCACCTTCGGGCCGCTGGTGCCCCCGCAGGTCACGAGCCGGCCGCCGGGCGCGAGCGCGCGCAGGCTCTTCTCCCAGGTCGCCTCGCCCACCGAATCCACGACCACGTTCACCCCGCGGGCCCCGAGCAGCCGCCGCAACTCCTTCGGCACGTCGGTCGTGACGTGATTCACGGCCAGATCGGCCCCCAGCGCGCGCGCCCGCTCGAGCTTGGCGTCGCTGGAGGAGGTCACGATCGCCACCGCGCCCAGGAGCTTCGCGATCCCCAACGCCGCCAGCGCCACGCCGCCCCCGATCCCCCAGATCAGCACCGTCTCCCCCGGACGCACGGCGGCCCGCGTCACCAGCATCCGCCAGGCCGTGAGATGGACCAGTGGGAATGCCGCGGCGTCGGCCCACGACACGCGTCCGGGCAGGGGATGGACGTTCCATTCGCCCACCCGCACGGCCTCCGCCATGGTGCCGGGCAGGTGCTCGCCCAGCAGCCGGTACGTCGTGCACAGCGACTGCTCGCCCGCGAGACAGAAGTCGCACGCCTGGCAGGAGACCCCCGGGTTGAGCAGGACCCGGTCGCCGGGCTTGACGCGCGTCACGGCGGGACCGACCGCTTCCACGACCCCGGCGCCATCGGCGCCGAGCACGTGCGGGAAGGACAACGCGCGGCCGGGCAGCCCGCGCACGACGAAGAGGTCGAGATGGTTGAGGGCCGCGGCCTTCAGCGCGACCACCACGTCGTTCGGCCCCTCGACGCGTGGGCGCGCCACGTCCTCGACGGCGACGACCTCGGGACCCCCGTGCGAGCGGATGGTGACGGCGAGCATCCCGGAAAAATCTACGAGGAGCCCCGGGACGGGGATAGCCGCGACGATCGCGGCCGGCCTCCGATCGCGGGTGCTCGTCCGGCTACGGCTGGGCGGCCGGCGGCGCGGGTCGGAAGGCCGGCGCCCCGATCCTCGCGACGCCCGGCAGCGCGTACGGCGTCCGCGCGCCGGTTGCCACGTCGAATAGCTCCACGTGCGACTGGGCCTGCGGATCGGGGGGCAGCACCGTGAGCAGCAGCGCTCGGCCGTCGGCACTCACGCTGAACGACTGCACGTACATGCCGGCCGGGGTGATGGGCGTGGCCACCGAGCTGCTGAGGTCCTGGCTGTACACGCGTTTGCTCGGCGGGTTGCCGCTCTCCAGCCGCAGGAAATAGAACGAGCGGCCATCGGCGGCGTACGCCGGCGAGTCGTCCACACGGCCGGTCGTGAGGCGCTGCTCGGCGCCCGTGCCGTCGAGGGTGGTCTGGTAGACGTTGTAGACGTGTTCCCGCAGGGACACGTACAGCATCCGCTTCCCGTCGGGCGACACGCTCGGCTGGGTGTTGGGGCTCGCCCCGGCCGTGAGCTGCCGCCGCTGGCTGCCGTCCCGGTTGACGACGAACAACTGCGCCCGGCCGGTCCTGCCCGCTTCGAACACGATCTGATCGCCGGCCGGACCCACGAAGGCGGGGGAATGCACCGGCACCGTGTCGTGGACGGGCGCCTGGACCTCCGAACCGTCGGCGTTGGCGACGTAGAGCTGGAACTGCTCCGACCGCACCGGCGCGGCGACGTAGGCCACGCGCGTCCAGTCCGGCGACCACGCCGCCTGGGTCTCGACCGCGCTGTCCTGCGTGAGCGCTCGCAGCTTCGGAGCGTCGCCCGCCGCGACCATGAGCAGGTCCCAGCGACCGTTCCGCTCGGCCGGCACCAGCACGTCCCCGACCACGTACGCGTCGGCCGCCACCGTCGAGTCCCATGGCGCGCGAGCCACCAGCCTGGCGCGTCCCATCCCCACGCCCGTCACCCGCCCGTCAGCGGCGATCCGGGCGGTGGAGTCGTCGCTGGACCGCCAGGACAGCCCGGCCGCGGGGCCCAGCGGACGGCGACGCTCGTCGAGCAACTGCACGCTCAGCGGGACCTGACCGCCGACCGGCAGCGCCAGCCGCGGCGTTGCGATCGCCAGCCCTCCGGCGACCACCCGCACGTGCCAGTGGCGGAAAATGGAGTCGGTCCGACTCGCCATCGCCGTGACCGTCATCCGCGTGTCGCCCGCCTTGACCCCGCGCAGCGTCCCGGTGCCGGTGTCGAACCGGACGATCGTGCTGTCGGGCCGGGTCCATCGCACCGGCACGTCGTCGACCAACGTGGAATCGGCGGCGAAGAAACGCACCCCGATCGTCGCCGTGCCCTCGATGGCGAGCGTCACCAGCGTGTCGAGCGGCGTCCCGATCAGGCGGCGGATCGGCTTGTGCACGGTGACCGTCGCCGTGATGTCCGGATACAGCGGGCTCGACGCGGTGATGCGCGCGGTGCCCAGGGCGGCGGCGGTGATGATCGGCGCCACCGGCGAGACCGTGACCTTGGCCGGATCGGACGACTCGAATTGGAAGGAGGTCCGCGAGGGATCCAGACGGCGCCGATCCTGCGCCGGCACCACCAGCTCGAGCGTGTCCACCGTCCCCACGGCCAGCGACGTCGTCCGCTCCGAGAACTGCACCGAATCCGCGCGCACTTCGACCGACACCTGCTTGGGCGAGAACCGCGCGCCCGGCACCGCGACCGTCACCATGGCGCGGCCCGTGTCTCCCATCGACGTCACCAGGCCGAGCGTGTCGATCATCGCCACGCGCCCGGCGTCCACCAGGAACACGATGCAGGCCGGCTCCGCCGGATCACCCGTCGCGCCGCGCGCGGTGCGATACTGCAGCTGCGACGACTCACCCTTGATCAGGACCAGTCGCTGGGGCGTGACCAGCAGCCCGTCGGGCGGCCCGGAACCCGGCTGCTGCCGGGCCAGCGCGGCGCAGCCCGGTCCGGACGTGCGCCCCGACGCGGGCCGCGCGGCGCCCGGCTGCGCCGGCGCCGCCGCGGAGGCCTGCGCCTGAGGCTGGAGAGCGCCTCCCTCGGCCACCACCTCGAGCGTCGCCGGCTCGCTGGTCTTGGCCGTGCGTCCCGACCCGTACCGCGCGGTGACCTGCACCGTCCCCGGCGCCACACCGGTCGCGACGCCGTTCTCGTCGATCGTGGCGACCCGGGGATTGCTCGACCGCCACGCGAACGACGTGACCGACGCGAGCGCGTTGTTGCCCCGGTCGTAGGCCGTGGCGAAGAACTGCGTCGTCCGCCTCACCTGCACCTGGGCGTCACCGGGCTGGACCTGGATGTCCGCAACGGCGGACTGCCGCTGCGCGACGCCCGTCGCGGGGTAGACCACCGGGGCAGCTGCCAGCACCGTCGCCACCAACGCGAGTCGCCGGGTGTTCATGACGCGCAAAGAAGGGGTGGTGCGGACAACGTGTCAAGCATTTTTGTCGTCTATAGGTGCAGTCTCACAGCGGTTTTCGCGTAGCCGTCGCGCGAGTCGCCGCCGTCTTCGGGGAAGCGCACCGTCTGAATGCCGACACCGCCGGTCGGTTTGTGAACCTCGACCCGGTAGGCAACGCCTGCCCGGCCCTCCAGGTCCAGCGCGAACACCTCGCCGTCCACCCGCGCGTCCAGGACTTTCAGTGCCCGCGAGCGGTCCCCCCGCGAGGGGGTGGGGTCGGCGGTGACCAGGCGCCAGCCCGGCGTGTGCCGGATCACGACGGACGCGACGCTGTCGGCGAGGCGCAGGTCGAACGACACGTGCACGTCCCGGCCCGTGGCCACGCTGCGAAAGGCCACGACGCCGCCGGCGGCGCGCACGTCGCGCACCCGTGCGCCCGGGGCGAGCGCCGGCTCGAAGTGCAGCACCAGCGGCGCCGCGCCGGTGATGCGGTGCACCGTGGCGGCGAACGTGCTGTCGCTCACTCTGAGGTCGACGTCCAGCAACGTCTGCCCGACGCGCACGCGGCGCACCAGGTAGTCGCCCGGGCGGTCGAAGAGGTGCGGCGCCACCGTGAGGAATCCGCGCGGGGCGTCCGCCTCGATGCCGAACGCGCCGCGCAGGAGCGGCGTGAGGTACATCGAGGTGGCGAAGAACTGCTGCGGCACGGCCGTCTCGAGCGGCTCGAACGACGCACCGGAGAAGACTTCCGGGTTCCGGCCGAGACCCCACACGTCGAAGGTCCGCCCGAGGGCGTCGAGCGCGGCGCGGCCCGCGTAGACGTTGTGGTAGCGGTACTCGGCCAGCGCGAGGAACCCCGTCACGAACGGCCAGACCGTGCCGTTGTTGTAGTGGAGGGGGTCGAACAGGTCGCTCTCGGACGCCAGCGTCCGGCCGCCCCAGTCGGTCGAGATCGCGGCGCGTGCGAGGGCGGCGGCCATCGCCTGTCCCCGCTCCTCGTCGAAGAGGTGCCACGACATCGCGGTCGCCGGCCACACGGTCAGGTCGTCGTTGAGACTGTCGCCCGCGAGGATGGCGAAGGCGAATCGCCCGGTGCGCGGCACCCAGAAGCGCTCCTCGAGGCTGCGGCGCGCCACGGGGAACCGCCGCTCCACCTCGCCGGCCACGGCGGTGTCGCCGAGGGACCGCGCCATCTCGTCCAGGCGCCGCAGGGCCTCGACCCAGACGGCGGCGAGATAGATGTCCGACTTCACGCCGACGCCCAGGTTGCCGACCTCGATGGCCCCCACGCCCGCGAGCGGGTTCTGCATCAAGCCGTCCTCGCCCACCGTCCCCGCGCACCACTGGTACGCGCGCCGGACCTCGGGCCACAGCGACCGGACGAAGGCGGTGTCGGCCGAGGCCCGGAACAGCTCGCCGATCGCGAGGATCCAGAACGGCGACGTGTCGCCGTGCCAGTAGGGGAAGGGATAGTCACTGAACCAGGGCACGCGGGCGGCGCCCTGCGAGATCTCGTGGGTGATCTTGCCGTCGGCGCGCTGGTAGGGGGCGAAGAAGCCCAGGTACCGCCGTGCGAGATCGAAGGCCCCCACCGACGCGAGCGCGAAAGAGTTGATCGCGGCGTCACCGCCGAAAAACCAGGCGAAGCCCGGCCGCGCGCCGCCGGGACCGGACGGGCCGTAGCCCGCCACGGGCCCGCAGCCCAGGTCCGGGTTGCACACGAGCGCCTCGTCGAGGTTCAGCTCCGCCCACCGCGCCAGCCGGTCCACTGCCGTGTCGCCGAAGCCCACCGTGCCTGCCACGACGGAGTCGGCGTGCGCGACCCGCTCCGCGTACAGCTCGCCGAGGCGGGCGAGCACCCGGCGATACGTGGCGAGCACGGTATCGCGCGGGGCGATCTGGCCCACCAGGACGATCGGAATGCCCGCGGCGACCAAATTCACGAGCCGGCCGGCCGGCTCCTGCCAGCGCGGCATCGCGACCGGCTGCTGGTCCCCGACGGCGATGCGCATCTCCGAAGGCGCGTCCGGCACGGACCAGGTGGGGTTGGTCGTCGCCCGCGTCGCGAAGGGCGAGCCCACGAAGGCGTTGAACTGCCGCCGGCTCTCGGTCAGCTCGAACGCCTTGAGCGTGTCGTTCCACAGGATGTACTGGCCGCCGAGCGCGCCCGGCCACGCCAGCTGGAGGTCGCTGTGGAAGGACGCGATGATCTCCAGCGGGCGCACCGCCTGGACCTCGAGCACGATCACCACCGCCGGCTCCTCGGTGGGCGCGAAGATGTGCTCCCGGACGGTGAACGCCGCGTGGCTGTAGGTGATCGTGGCGCCGGCCGGATCGACCTCCACGGTGCGGGCCACGTCGGCGGCGCGGACCGGCTCGGCATAGAGCGGGGTCTGGAACGAGAGCTGGAGACCGTGGACCAGCTTCAGCGGCCAGGCCCAGACCTCGAGGTCGCCCTGCTCGTTCCCGATCGCCGCGGCGCGCCGGCCCTCGATCCCGAGGTACCCGTCGGGCCGGGCCGGGCCACGCCACCCCAGGGGGTCCCGGACCCACCGCAGGGGCGTCGGCGCGGCCGGGAGGCCCTGCGCGGCGAGCCCCGGGCCGCCGGACGCGACGAGGGGCAGGAGCAGGAGCGGACAGCGGAGCAGGGCGGCTGATATCCGTGAGCGCATGGGCGGGAACCTCGCGACCGGCGCCGGGCCGCTTGCGAAGTGGAATCTCCGAGGCAATGTATAGAGCCGCTTTACCGAGCGACAGAAGCGTCAATTCCGTTGGGAGGAGCGCTCATGCTGTCCGATGACATGACGGGAATCGGAGGTTGGGAGCCGCCGTCGTCCATGCCTCCACAGCCGCCGGCGCCGCCGGCCTGGAGTCCGCCGCCACCCGCATTCGCACCGCCGCCCGCGCCGAAGCCGGCGCCCGCGGTGAAGAAGGCGGCACCGAAGCGGAAGAAGGCCGCCAAGAAGAAGAAGGCCGCACCGAAGCGGAAGGCGGCGAGGAAGCCGGCCCGCCGGGCGGCCAAGAAGAAGGCGACGCGCAAGGCGGCCAAGCGCCGCAAGGCCGCGCCCAAGCGCAAGAAGGCCCGCGCCAAGAAGCGCTAGAAGACCTCGACACTCCCGGAGATGACCCGCCGCGCGCGCGCCGCGATCGCCTCGAGCCGTGCGCGCGCGACGGGGCGTACGCGTGGGTCCGCCGGCGGCCGCGCGATCGAGTAGAGCTGTACCGCCTTCGGCTGCAGCCGGGCCAGCGCGACCAGCCACTCCTCGACCGACTCCTCCGAGGCCCCGTCGTAGCCCGGGCCTTCCACCACGAGTGCCTGGACGGTCACGTCCGCCAGGGCCCGGAGATCCTCGACGAGCTGCCCCCGGTCGTAGGCCACGCCGTTGACGAGCGCCGGCGGCCCGGGATCCAGCTTCATCACCCGCTCGTCGACGCGATCGAGGGCCCCGCGCACGGCCGGCTTGCCGCACGACAGCCCGTTCGACATCACGACGACCTTCACGGCAGGCGCGACGTGGTCGCGCACCTCCAGCACGCGCTCGACCACCTGGGCGAAGCGGGGATGCATCGTCGGCTCGCCGTTGCCGGCGAAGGTCACCCGGTCCGGGGGCTCGCCCATCCGCTCCAGCGTCTTGCGCAGCGCGTCCGCGACCAGGTCCGGCGACGGCCAGCGTGAGCCCGGCGCCTTGGGGGTATTGAAGCCGCATTCGCAGTACGGGCAGTCGAAGCTGCAGAGCTTGGAGTGCAGGGGAACGAGGTTCAGGCCGAGGCTGACCCCGAGCCGCCTCGAGCGCACCGGCCCGTTGATGATCCCCTCCCACAGGAACGTGCCTCCGGGCCTGCCGGGAGGGGGAAGGGAGCCGACGCGATCCATCGCGGGAAACGTAGTCCGGCCTTGCGACCATCGCCACGCTTCATAGGTTGACGACATGCCCAGGCCGGTGACGCCGCTCCAGCTCCGGCGCCTGCGCGGATGAACGCCCGCCAGGCGCCGTTCGTCGTGGCGGCCGCCGCGGCGCTGGTCGGCCTCGCCATCGGGCTCGCGCTGCGCGGGGTCGAGCCCGCCGCGACCTGGCTCTACCACGCCGCCTGGTATCCGACCATCGCGGCGATGGCGGCGATGATCGCGCGCCGCGAGGGCCGGGATCCGCTCACGGCCAACCCCTTGCACGCCCTCTCTCTGTTCGCGTGGTCGGCGGTGTTCTGGTTCTTCTTCGAGCTGCTGAACTGGCGTCTCGACGACTGGTACTACGTGAACGTCCCGGACGGGCGGCTGGCGCGCTGGATGGGCATCTCGCTCGCCTTCGCCACCGTGCTCCCCGCCATCTTCCTCGCCGCCCGCACCCTGGAGTCGTGGGGGGTGATCCGGAGCGTCCGCGTGCCGGCGATGCGCGTCTCCCTGACGGGACTCCGCCTCACGTCGCTCGCGGGGTTGGTCTTTCTGGTGCTGCCGCTGGTGTGGCCGCGCTACTTCTTCCCCCTGATCTGGGGTGCGACGACGCTCCTGGCCGAGCCGGCGCTGTACCGCCGGGAGCCACGCTGGTCCCTGATCGCCGACCTCGAGCGCGGCGAGCTGGGACGCATCCTCCGCCTGCTGGCCGGGGGAGCGCTCATCGGGCTGATGTGGGAGCTGTACAACTCCATCGCCCGCAGCCGGTGGATCTACACGGTGCCGGGGCTGGAGAATCTCAAGCTCTTCGAGATGCCGCTGCTCGGCTTCCTCGGCTTCCCCGTGTTCGCCCTGGAATGCTGGTCGGTGTTCCACCTCCTGGCCTGCTTCGGCATCTCCACGCCCGAGGCGGCCACGGCTCGGCCGGTCCGCCTGCGCCTCAAGGTCGGCACGGCGGTGGCGGGCGTGGCGTTCGCCGTGCTCGTGCTCGCGGGCATGGAGCACTTCACCATCAGCAGCATCACCCCTCGTCTGCTCGACGTCCCGGGACTGCCGGCATCCGCCGCCTTCCGCCTCGGCGCCTCGGGAAGATCCCCGTTCGACCTGGCGCGGGAGCCGGCCAACCAGGTTGCCCGCGAGACCGACGCCAGCCTGGACGAAGCGCTGCGCTGGATACAGGCGGCGCGCCTCGTGACGCTGCGCGGCATCGGGACCGACAACGCCCGACGCCTGTCCGAGATCGGCGTGCCGGACGTGCCCACGCTGGCCCTCCAGGATCCGGACACCCTGGTGGCGCGTCTCAGGGCCCGGTCCGGGGATCCCCCGCCGCGCGCGCCCACGCCCGCCCAGGCACGGGTATGGGTCAAGGCGGCGCGGGCGGCGCTCGACCGGTCGGGATGATGGGCACGCGCCTGCTGCTCGCCGGGGTCTGCGCCGCCGTGGTCCTGGCGGCGTCGCCCTCGCGGCTGCACCGGAGAGCCGACTTCGACGTGCTGCTGGCGGGCGGCACGGTGGTGGACGGCAGCGGGTCTCCGGGGCGCGCCGCCGACGTCGGCGTCGTCGGGGACCGCATCGCCGCCATCGGCGACCTGAGGGGCCGTAGCGCGGCGCGCGTCATCGACGCGTCGGGATTGGTGGTCGCTCCGGGATTCATCGACATGCTCGGCCAGTCGGAGGAGACCATCCTCGTCGATCCGCGCGGCGTGAGCAAGGTGACGCAGGGCATCACCACCGAGGTCACCGGCGAGGGCGTCTCCGCCGCGCCGGCGAACGCCGCCACCGTGCGGCGGGACAGCGCCACGTACGCTTCCTGGGGACTGGTCGTGGACTGGCACGACCTGGACGGCTATTTCCGCCGTCTCGAGCGCTCCGGGACGCCGATCAACCTCGCGACCTTCGTCGGCGCGACGCAGGTCCGGGAGTACGTGATCGGGTACGCGCGCCGCGCGCCGACCCGCGCCGAGCTCGTGCGGATGGAGGCGCTGGTCGATACCGCGATGCGGCAGGGGGCGCTCGGCGTATCCACGTCCCTCGGCTATGCGCCGGCCGTGTATGCGAGCACCGCCGAGCTGGTGGCGCTCGCCCGCGTGGCCGCACGCTACCACGGCGTGTACGCCACGCACATCCGCTCGCTCACCGAGGCGTTCCGCATCGGCCAGGAAGCCGGCGTGCCCGTGGAAGTGTGGCACCTCAAGCTCGTGGGACGCGCCAACTGGGGCCGGATGCCGGCACTGCTCGGCCGCTTCCAGGCGCTGCGACGCACGGGCCGGCACGTCGGCGCGAACAGCTATCCCTATACCGCGTCGGCCACCGGACTCGATGCCGCCGTACCCGCGTGGGCGCACGCCGGCGGCGACGATTCGCTCGTCGCGCGGCTGCGGGTTCCCGCCATCCGTGCCCGCCTCAAGCGGGAGATGGAGGCCCGCGAGTCCACGCGTGACGGGGACGAGATCTTCGCTGCCGGGAACGGCGGACTGTCGGACGTGCTGGTGCTCGGCGTGCTGGACTCGACGCTGCGTCGCTACGAGGGGCGCCGGATCACCGACATCGCGCGCGACGAGGGGAAGGACCAGTACGACGTGTTGTTCGACCTCCTCATCGCCGATCACGCGAGAACCGGGGCGGCGTTCTTCTCCATGAGCGAGTCCGACGTCAGCGCCGCCGTCGAGGCGCCGTGGGTGGGGGTCGGGTCGGACTTCGGCGCGGTCGCGCCCGACGGCCCGCTGAAGATGCGCCGCGTGCATCCGCGCGCGTACGGGACGTTTCCGCGGATCCTCGGCCACTACGTGCGCGAAGAGCACGCCCTCACCCTCGAAACCGCGATCCGGAAGATGACGGCCGTGGCGGCCTCCCGCATGGGCCTGCGGCAGCGGGGCCTGCTCACGGAGGGCTACTTCGCCGACATCACCGTCTTCGATCCCGCCACCGTCGCGGACCGCGCCACGTTCGAGGACCCGCACCAGCCGTCGGTCGGCATCCGCTACGTCATGGTCAACGGGCACCTCACGATGGACGACGGACACCTGACGGGGGAGCGCCCCGGCCGCGCACTCCGCGGCCCCGGCTGGCGAGCACCGTGAGCCTGACGCCCGTGGGGATCGCCTTCGGCCTCGTCGCGCTGGTCTTCGTCGCCGTAGGGGCGGCGTCGGTGCGATGGATGCCTGGGGGTTGGGGATTGGGGGTCGGGGTTTCGTCCCCGCCGCCCCGCCCCGTGTGGGCGGAGGCCGTTCGCGCCGTCTGGCTGCCCGCCTCCGCGGAGGCGCTGGCCGTCAGCCTGTTCGCGGCGCTGTGGTTCGGCTCCCTGGGGAGCGGCGGATGGGTGACGCTGTTCGCGCTCGTGGGCGCCCTCGCCGGCGGTGCGGACCGGTGGACGCGGCGCCGCCTCCTACGTGGTTCCGGCCGGGACGATCTGAAGCTGTTCGTGGCGTCACTCCTCAAGTATCTCGCTGCCGGCGGGCTGTGCGCGTGGTGCCTCACTTGACACCCTCGTAGCTTTCCTGACGATGAATCCCGTCCATCTCGCCATTGATCGGGTGGCCGCCTACTTCGCCCCCCGCGATACGCGCCAGGGGCTCGTGGCGCGCCGGCTCCTCGCCAGCCCCCGCGCGGACGACGACCGCCTGGCCGAGGCGCTGATGAAGGAGCGGCGGGCTCGCATCCGGTCGGATGGCAGTGTCGGCGGCGACCTGGTCTCCACGGCGTGGGTGGCCTGGGAGTTGATGGATCTCGGCGCTCCGCCGTCCGCGCCCGCGGTTCGCCGGCTGGTGACGTGGATTCTCGGGCGCCAGGAGAAGGACGGCGCCTTCGCGGAGGGGTGCACGCCGCGCCGCCACGAGCTCAAGCTCTGCGCGCACGCGATCGGCGGCTTCTTCTCCTACCGCTCGTCGGGAAGGACCGTGCGGCGGCTCACCCTCCCGACCGGGGCCACGGTGAGCTCCGACCAGGGAGCGCGCTTCCTCGCCTCATGCCTCGCGCTCCGAACCGTCCTCCGGGCCGGGGAGGAGGAGCGGACGCTGGTGCGGCGGCACGTCGGCAGCCTGCTCGCGCTTCCCAAGATGTGGGACTCCTGGGGCGGCCTGTGGGCACCGACGTTGACGGTGGGCGCACTGGCCGCGATCGCGTGGGCGCCTCCACCCTTCCGGGGGCAGCTCCCCATCCTCGCCGAGCACCTCGCGCTCAACCAGAAGCCGGACGGGTCCTGGCGCAACCTCGACATCGTGCACGCGGTGGATGCGCTGGTGGCCGTCCCGCTGCCCCAGGCCAAGGAGGCCGTCGCCCTGGCCGCGCCCCGGCTCGCCAAGATGCAGACCCAGAAGGGCACCGTCGGCGTGGGACCATACGCGGAAGAGCGGACCCTCTCCTCGCTCCGCGCCTGGCTCATCGCCCGCGAATACGCCTAGCACAGTTGCCAGTTGCGAGACGGCAAGACGCGAGCGTAGGAGCGAAGACCGCAGGACTCCTCACCGTCGAGGCGCCGTATGACCAGCCAGCCCCCGAACCAGCGCGACCGCATCCGGCTCACCAGCTACTCCCACGGCGCGGGTTGAGCCTGCAAACTCGGCCCCGCTGAGCTGGCGCAGGTCCTGCGCTTCGTGCCGTCCGTCCCCCCGGGGACCGACCCGGCCGTGCTGGTGGATGCCAGCGGCCGGGACGACGCGGCCGTCGTGCGGATCGCGGACGACCGCGCGCTCATCCTCACCACCGATTTCTTCACGCCGATCGTGGACGACCCGTTCACGTTCGGCCGGATCGCCGCGGCCAACGCCCTGTCGGACGTATACGCCATGGGCGGCCGACCGCTGTGGTGCCTGAACGTCGTGGGCTGGCCGCGTGACCGGCTGCCGCTCGATGCCCTCGGCGAGGTCCTGCGGGGCGGCGCCGAGACGGTGGCGCGGGCTGGAGCGCGCATACTGGGCGGCCATTCCATCGACGATCCGGAGCCCAAGTACGGACTGATGGTAGTGGGCGAGGTTCATCCCGACCGCGTCACCACCAACGCCCAGGCGCGGCCCGGCGACGCACTCGTGCTCACCAAGCCCATCGGAACCGGCATCGTGACCACCGCGATCAAGCGGGGCGACGCACCGGAGGACGCCGTGCGCGCCGCCGTCGAGTCCATGACCGCGCTCAACGACGGGGCCGCGGCCGCGGCGGCGGCGGCGGGCGTGCGCGCGGCAACCGACGTGACGGGCTTCGGCCTGCTGGGCCATCTCGCCTCGATGCTGCTCGCCAGTGGCGCCGCGGCCGAGCTGCGGGCCGGCGACGTGCCGCGGCTCGCCGGAACCCGGCGGCTCGCCGAGCAGGGACACGTGCCCGGCGGCACCCGCCGCAATCTCGCCGCCGCCAATGAAGCGACGTCCTGGGACCCGGCCCTCGACGAAGTCGAGCGACTCGTGTTGGCCGACGCCCAGACCTCGGGGGGGCTGCTGTTGGCGGTGCGCCAGGAGGCACTCCCCCGTCTGCTCGAGCTCCTCCTCGCCCAGCGGACGCTGGCCGCAGCCGAGATAGGCACGGTCGTCGCCGGCCCCGCCGGAGCTATCAGGGTCCAGGCCGGCAGCGCGACCCGTAATCCAAAGTGATGTGATCGGCTTTGGCTGCAACAGGCCGACTGGTGCTCCCCCGACCCGGCGGCGCTATCTTGATCCGATGGGGGTGCCGAATGGCTCACGAGCGCGAGTTCAAGGTGACGGCTGACGCCGCTGCTTGTGTTTATTGTGGTGCGACCGAGGACCTCGTCCGGGACGACCACCTCGAGGGGCTGTACTACTGTCCCAAGTGTCTCGACCGGCACGTGCGGCACGGCCAGCAGATCGACGATCGGGGCGAGGCGGAGCCGCCCTGGGACGGATGAGGCACGGCATCGCCGGCTCCTGAGCGGCATCCTCGCACCATGTTTGCCCGGCTAGTGGTTGGACTCGACGGCTCCGCCGGCTCCGATGCCGCGCTCGAGACCGCCCTCAGTGTCGCCCGTCGCTTCAAGACCACCATCGTGCTGGCCGTCGTCACCGACATCCGGCTGCTCGAGGCCCCGCTGTTCGAGACTGCCGGTTCGGTCTGGGCCGAGGGCATGCCCGCCGGGCCCGCCGCCGCCGAGCTGCGGGAAGCGCTGGAGGAGCGCGCGACGCGGATTCTCGAGGTCGCGGTCGCGAAGGTGACGGAGGCCGGGCTCCCGGTGGAAACCGCCCGTGCGACCGGCATGGTCGAGGAGGAGCTGGGGCGGCTCGCCGGCGACGCCGAGGCCATCGCGGTGGGCAGGCGCGGGGAGCTGCACGAGGGGATCGGCACTCTGGGCCGCGTGACGTGCCACCTCATCAAGCGGTCCCCGAAGCCGGTCCTCGTGGCGGGGGACACGCCATCCCGGTGCGAGCGACCCCTCGTCGCGTACGACGGCGGTGAAACGAGCAGCCACGCGTTGGAGCTCGCCGCGCGCTACGCGGAGGCCCTCGCCCTGCCGCTGGCCGTCGTGCACGTCACCGATGACGCGGCCGCCGGCGACGAGCTGCTCGCGCAGGCTGCGGTGTACCTGTCGGGCCGCGGCGCGGCCTTCCAGACGCATCGCCTCGCCGGCGAGGTCGTGCGAGCCGTGACGGAGTTCGTTTCCGCCTATGGCGCGGACCTGCTGGTCGCGGGGGCGCACGGGGGCCGCCGCCGGTGGGCGCTGGGCTCGCACGCCGAGCGACTGCTCAAGGCAACCACCATCCCCGTCATCATCCAGCGCTGATCCGGCAGGGCCGACACCGACTTGTGGATGCGCCCGTGCGGATCCTGGTGTACGCAGACGAAGCGTGCCTCGGCAACGGCCAGGAGCCGCCGACGCCTGGCGGTGCGGGCGGCCTGATCGAGGCACGCGACTCGTCCGGACGGGTCGAGCGCCGCGACTACTTCGTGGCCGAGGCCGATTCGACCAACAACCGGATGGCGCTGCGCTCCGCCATCGCCGCGCTGGAGCTGTTGAGCGCCAAGGGCCGCCCGCAGGCGATCCGATTCACCTCGGACTCCAGCTACCTGGTGCAGGGGATGCGGGCGTGGGTTCCCGCCTGGCGCGCCCGGGGCTGGCGGCGCCGGGGCGGCGCCGTCGAGAACCTCGAGCTGTGGCAGGAGCTCGTGGCCGCCGCCGAGCGGCACGCGGTGACCTGGCAATGGGTGCGCGGGCACGCCGGCCACGCCAAGAACGAGTACGCCAATCACCTGGCGACGCGCGCCGCCGCGGGGCAGCGGCAGTCCGGGGGACTGGTGCCGTCGGGCTTCGGCGCGTGGCTCGACGCCGAGCGCGCGAAGGGCAAGTACCTCGACTACGACCCCGACGCCGACGTGCCCTAGCGCGCGGTCGGCCGCCTCACTGGACGATGACGACGCCCTTCATGAAGGGGTGGGGCGTGCAGTGGTACGGGTACGTGCCGGGCCGGTCGAACCTCACCGCATAGCTCCCCTTGGCGGGGATGGGCCCCGAGGCAGGGCCGTCCACCTCGAACGTCACGCTGTGGTCCAGGGGATCCCGGTTGATCCAGCGCACGATCTGGCCCGCCGCGACTCGCACGGTGTCGCTCCCGAAGTGCAGCGCGGCGACTACGACGCTCGCGGCCGCCGGTCCGTTCGCGCCCGTCTCCAAGCCGCCGCCCGGATGGAACCACGCCTTGAAGCGGCTCAAATGGAGCGGGATGGTGAACTCGAAGCCGTACAGCCGCTTCACGGTGCCGAACTGGTTCAGGCCGCGCGAGCTGCCCTGCAGCGTGTTGCTCGCGACGTTGCTGACTTCCAGCGCGAACGTATGCTGCGATCCGGGGATCTGCACCTGGATGCCGGCGCTCCAGGTGGCCAGCGTGTCCCCGCCCAGGAGCTTCGCGTAGTCGCCCGACACCGCGAAGTACTGGCTCAGGCGCACGACGAGCCCACCGGCGAGAGCGGTCTGGGCCCGTGACGCGCCGAAGGCCTGGCCGAGCTCCCGCACTGCACCCTGCACCGTGACCGGGCCTCTCGTGTAGTCGGCGGCCAGCTCGCCGTCCACGCTGCCGGCTTTGAAGTTGTAGGCCGGGGTAATCGCGGCGGCGAACCCCTCGCCGCCCTCGGGCCCGCCGAGGAAACGCCAGCGCACCAGCAGCTCCGACTCGTTGTTCGAGGAGCCGCCCGGAACTTCCTGGGCCCGGGTGGCGAACCGGTAGGCGACGCCGAGGCCCCGTCCCAACCCCGTCGCGAACGTGAAGGTCGGGAAGTTGGTGAAGAAGCGCGCCGGCCCCGGGCTCACGTTGAAGCGGTGGAGGAAGTTGAACTGGACCACGCCGGGGTCGACCACCCAGTCGCCGCTCAGGTTGGGCGAGCGATAGAGCAGCGATTGCGCCCGCAGCGGCGAGGTGGCGGCGAGCGTGCAGACGGCGGCGATCACGGTGGTGGCGCGCATGTGGGGTCTCCGGTGGTGCCGAGGGCAGGCGCCCTCCCGGCGCACCGCACCCGCTTGGTTGACATTGGAATACGGCGAATCTAACGTGGCGCATCCACCAACGAGACTTGGGAGCGTTGCCCGCGCCTTCTCCATCTTCTCCCGACGAGCTGGACCGACTGTTCCGCCGGCTCATTTTGAACCTCGCCGACCTCGATCCCTCGCGCATCAACGGGCCGGTTGACGTCAACGAGCTGTACCAGAGTCTCATACCCTACCGAACCCACCGCGCGGCGTTGGCGATCGACTCGCACGAGGACTACGAAATGACGTTGCTGCGGCTTCTCGCCGGCGAGCGCGGCTACGCCTTCGTGGAACCGGAGGAAGCGCGGGCGGCGCTGGCAGGGGAGGCGGCCGGGGTCAACCCGGACACCGGTGCGTACCGGCTGCACGGGAACGCGCGGGTGACGTTCGACGCCGACCACGTGCGCGAGGTGCTCGCCGGTGCCGAGAGCGCGGCCGTCCCGCGGGCGACGCCGCCGGCTCCGCCGCTGCGCGCCGAGCCGCGGGGCGACGCGGCTCCGTGGTTCCCTGAGCCGCCGGACGAGAGCCCGGACCTCCCCCGGCCCGACGCCGAGGCCGACCAAGCCGACCTGCCCTTTGCCCTGGACGACGCCGCGGCCGACCGAGGCGTCTCGCCCCGGGCGGGCAGCGCGCCCTGCGCCTACTGCGGCGGCGAGCTTCCGGTGGGCCGCGCCGTCATCTTCTGCCCGCACTGCGGCCAGAACGTCGGTGTCGTGCACTGCCCGTCCTGCGGCGCCGAGTTGGATGTGGGGTGGCGGTTCTGCATCACCTGCGGGCGGCAGATGTCCGGCCTGGCGTGAGGCGGCACCCGGTCGCGGTCATCGCCGGCGACGGGATCGGCCCCGAGGTGGTCGGCGCGGCCCTCGCCGTGCTGGGCGCCGCCTCCCGCCGCTTCGGGTTCGGGCTCGACGTCGAGCAGCTCCCGTACTCGGCCGACCACTACCTGGCGACCCGGGAAACGATTCCCGATGCCGCCGTCGACCACCTCCGCAACGACGTGGACGCGATCTTCGTCGGCGCCCTGGGCGATCCCCGGGTTCCGGGCAACGAGCACGCGCGCGACATCCTCCTCGGGCTCCGGTTCCGGCTCGACCTCTACGTCAACCTCCGGCCGGTCACGCTGCTCCACCCGTCGTTGTGCCCGCTCCGCGACCTGCCTTCCGGCGCCCCGCGCGCGATCGACTTCGCGATCTTCCGGGAGAACACCGAGGGCATTTACGTCGGGGCGGGCGGCGGGCTCCGAACCGGGACGCCGGACGAGGTGCAGCTCGCGGAGGAGGTGCATACCCGCAAGGGGGTCGAGCGGATCATCCGCGCGGCGTTCGAGTGGGCCAAGGCGAACGGCCGGACCCGGGTGACGATGTCGGACAAGTCCAACGCCGTGCCCGCGCACCGGTTGTGGGGACGGGTGTTCGCCGAGGTCGGTGCCGAGTACCCCGGGATCGAGCGCGAGCACCGCTACGTGGACGCCCTGGCCATGGAGCTGGTGCGGGAGCCGGAGCGGTTCCAGGCGATCGTCACCCAGAACCTGTTCGGCGACATCCTCTCGGACCTCGCGGCCCAGCTGGTCGGAGGCCTGGGCATATCCCCCTCGGCGAACCTCCACCCCGGCCGTGCCGGCCTGTTCGAGCCGGTCCACGGCTCGGCGCCGCCGATGGCTGGCAAGAACGTCGCCAATCCGTTCGCCGCAATCCTGACGGGCGCGATGATGGTGCGCGAGCTGCGATACCCGGAGGCGGCGACCGCGCTCGAGGATGCGGTCCGCGCCGCCGTGGCGGCGGGCATGACCACGCCGGATCTCGGCGGCACCGCGGGGACGCGGGAGGTCACCCGGTGGATCGCGGAGCGCGTCGCGCACTGATCGCCGCGGAACCCCGACCGCGAGATCGAATCCGGGCCCGCGGCCGGCGCTGGGGAGCGTGCCGCGCTCGGGCTCTGCCACTGCAAGTCAGCTTGCTGCCCCCCTGAGCCGGGGCGATATTCCGCCGCTGCCGGGACTGCCCGGCTTCCCTCGTGAGCCGGCGGAGCCTTACCCATGAAGACGCAGGGCAAGGACAGGGACGTGGTCTTCCTGAGCGGCGTGCGGACGCCGTTCGGGACGTTCGGCGGGACCCTCAGGGATCACACGGCCATCGACCTCGCGGCCACCGCGGCACGCTGCGCCGTGGAGCGCTCGGGCCTCGCACCCGCCGACTTCGACCACGTCGTGTTCGGCAACGCGCTTCAGACGTCGCCGGACGCCATCTATTTCGCCCGGCACGTGGGCCTCAAGGCGGGCCTGCCGATCGAGGTGCCCGCGCTGACGGTGAACCGGTTGTGCGGCTCGGGCTTCGAGGCCATCGTGCAGGCCGCCCAGCAGATCCTGCTCGACGAATCGAAGGTCGTCCTCGCCGGCGGCGGGGAATCGATGAGCCAGGCGCCCCACGTGATCCGCGGGGCGCGGTGGGGCTTGAGGCTCGGCCCGCCGGCCCCGCTCGAGGACCTGCTGTGGGAGTCGCTCACCGATCCCCAGTGCGGCTTCTCGATGGCCCAGACCGCGGAGAACCTCGCGGAGAAGTACCGGCTCACCCGCCGCGAGGTGGACGAGTTCGCGCTGCGCTCCCAGCAGCTCGCGAAGCAGGGCTGGGACCGGGGTGCCTTCGCGGACGAGATCGTCGCGGTCCAGGTCAAGGACCCCAAGACCCGCCAGATGGTGCCGTTCGCCTCCGACGAGCACATGCGGCCGAGCACCACGCTCGAGGGGCTGGCCAAGCTGGCCCCGTACTTCAAGAAGGACGGCCTGGTCACCGCGGGCAACGCGAGCGGTATCTGCGACGGGGCGGCGGCCTGCGTCGTGGCGTCGGAAGACCTGGTCAGGGCGAAGGCCCTGAAGCCGCTGGGCCGTCTGGTGGGATGGGCGGTCGCCGGCGTCGAGCCGAAATACATGGGGCTGGGCCCTGCGCCCGCGATCCGCAAGCTGCTTCACAAGACGGGAACGAACCTCGAGCAGGTGGATCTGATCGAGGTGAACGAAGCGTTCGCGCCGCAGTACGTGGCGGTGGAGAAGGAGCTGGGCCTGCCGCGCGAGAAGGTGAACGTGCACGGCGGCGCCATCGCCATCGGGCACCCGCTCGCCGCCTCCGGAACGAGAATCACCATTCACCTCCTCCATGCGCTGCGGAAGAGCGGCGGCAGGTTCGGGATCGGCAGCGCCTGCATCGGCGGCGGCCAGGGTGCCGCCGTGATGGTGGAAGCCTTCACCAAGTAGGGGGACCGATCGGTGGACGCTCTCGCAGTCGTCGCGGTTGTGGCGGCGCTCTATGCGCTCTCCAGCCTCCGGATCATCAAGCAGTACGAACGCGCCGTGGCGTTCTTCCTGGGCCGCTACTGGAACACCAAGGGGCCCGGGCTCGTGTTCCTGCCGAGCATGATCGCGCACATGCACCGGGTGTCGCTGCGGATCGTCGCGCTGGACATCCCGCCGCAGGACGTGATCACCCGCGACAACATCTCGCTAAAGGTCAACGCGGTGCTGTACATGAAGGTGAAGGACCCGGCCGCAGCGATCATCGGGATCGAGAACTATCTGTACGCGACGAGCCAGCTCGCCCAGACCACGCTGCGGAGCGTGTGCGGCCAGCACCAGCTCGACGAGCTGCTGAGCGAGCGGGAGAAGATCAACGAGACGCTGAAGGCCATCATCGATGCGCGCACCGTCGAATGGGGCATCGAGGTCTCGGCGGTCGAGGTGAAGGACGTGGACCTCCCGGTCGAAATGAAGCGCGCGATGGCGCGGCAGGCCGAGGCCGAGCGCGAGCGGCGGGCCAAGGTCATCAACGCCGAAGGCGAGCTGCAGGCGTCCGAGAAGCTGGCGGCGGCCGCGCATATCATCGGCGCGGAGCCGGCGGCGATCACGCTGCGCTTCCTCCAGACGGTCTCCGAGATCGCCTCGGAGAAGAACTCGACCACGTTCTTCCCGCTGCCGATCGACCTGCTGAAGCCGTTTCTCGGGGCGTACCGGCAGTCGGAGCCGGCGGCGCCACCGCCCGCGCTGGCGAGTGCCGCGGCGCCGGCGGCCCTGGCGGGCGCGTCGCCCGGCACCGCCTTGCCGCCGGCGGCGCAGCGCGAGGCCGCCGAGCGGCGGGGGTAGGGCGGCGTGGCCGGAGAGCTGGTTCCGCGGAAGATCACCCGCGCGCAGCTCGAGCGGATCATCCAGCGCGCCGCCGAGCTGCAGGCCGGCGAAATGGACACCGGCGAGGACATCACCGAACAGGAGCTGCTGAAGCTCGGCTCGGACGTCGGCATTCCGGGCCGATTCCTCCGCCAGGCCCTGTACGAAGACGCCGCTGGCGGCGCGGCCCTGGAGCGCGACCTCGCCACCAGGTGGATCGGGCCCAGGATGGTGCTCGCCCACCGCGTGGTTCCGGGCACGCGGGCCGCCCTCGAGCAGGCGATCGAGGAGTTCATGACCGAAGAGGAGGCGATGACGCCCAAGCGCCGCCTCCCCGACCGCACCATATGGGAGCGCCAAAAGGGCCTGTTCGCCGAGATGAAGCGCGGACTTTCGCTCGAGGGCAAAGCCTATCACCTGGCCCGCGCCGTGGACGTCTCCGTGCAGGTGGCGGCGCTCGAGGACGGCTACTGCCACGCCGAGCTGGCCGCCGACGTCACCAACACGAGGGAGTCCGCGCTCGCGGGCGCCGCGACGCTCGCCTGCACCGGCCTGCTGGGCGCGATCGTGCTGGCCGTGGTTCCCGGGCTGGCGGCGCTGGCGGTCCTGCCGCTGCTGGGCGGCCTCGGCCTCGGGATGCTCGCGGCCCGCACCCACCGCCGCAAGGCGGAGCGGATGCAGGTCGCGCTGGAGCAAGTGCTGGACCGCCTGGAGCGCGGCGAGATCCGCGCCCGCCCGCGCATCGCCGGCCCGCGGCTGAGCGCGTTCGGGCGGATCGCCACCGAAATCAAGAAGTCCCTCGAGGGCCACCAATGACCGACATCGCCACCGTCGGCGTCCTCGGCTGCGGTCTGATGGGCAGCGGCATCGCCCAGACCGCGGCCGCCGCCGGTTTCCCCACCGTGGTCCGCGAGATCAGCGACGCGCTGATCGACAAGGGCAAGGGCGCCATCGCCGGCTCCCTCAACAAGCTCGTCGAGAAGGGGAAGCTCGAGACTTCCGCGCGCGACGGCACGCTCGGGCGGCTGCGCTTCACGACTCGGGTCGCCGATCTCAAGGACGCGGACATCGTCATCGAGGCCGTCACCGAAGACCTGGACGCCAAGAACGCGCTGTGGAAGGAGCTGGACGGCCTGTGCCGGCCGGCGACCCTGTTCGCCTCCAACACCTCCAGCCTGACCATCGCGGCGATGGCCGCCACGACACGGCGCCCGGACCGCTTCGTCGGCCTGCACTTCTTCAACCCGGTGCCGGTGATGAAGCTGGTCGAAGTCGTCCGCACCGTCACCACGTCGGCCGAGACCTTCGATCGCGCCTTCGCCTTCGCCGCGAAGCTGGGCAAGGAGCCGATCGCCGCCAAGGACAACTCGGGCTTCGTCGTGAACCTGCTGCTGGTGCCCTACCTCCTCGACGCCATCCGCGCCCTGGAGCACGGGGTGGCCAGCGTGACCGACATCGACAAGGCGATGCAGCTCGGCTGCGGCTACCCGATGGGCCCGTTCGTCCTGCTCGACTTCGTGGGCCTCGACACGACCTACAAGATCGCGGAGATCATGTTCACCGAGTACCGCGAACAGCGCTACGCACCGCCGCCGCTCCTCCGGCGGATGGTGCTGGCGGGGTACTACGGGAAGAAATCGGGCCGCGGGTTCTACGACTACAAGACCACGCCGCCCACTCCATCCACCCTGGGGCTGTGACGATGTTCCTAGGCTATGACGTCCCACGGCTGCACGCCGCGCTCAACGACCTGCCGCCGGCGCTGCTGCCGCTCTCGGTGCTGTTCGACCTGCTGGGCATCGCCTTCAAGCGCGAGTCGCTCAAGGCGGCGGCGTTCTGGACGCTGGTGTTCGGCGTGCTCGGCACCGGCGCCGCGGTCATCTCCGGCCTGCTGGCCGAAGACGTGGTCCAGCACAGCGAGCAGGCGCACGAGATCATGGAGACGCACGAGACGCTCGCCCTCGTCGTGCTGGCGATTTTCGGGGTCCTCGCCCTGTGGCGGATTCTCCGGCGCGGCGTGTGGCGCGAGAAGGAGCAGCCGGTCGCTCTGACGGCCGGCGTGATCGGCGTCGCCATCCTGCTCTATGCGGCGTCCCTGGGCGGAAAGCTCGTCTTCGATCACGGCCTGGGCATCGGCACCGAGCGGCTGGAGCAGATTGCCACCGAGCGGGGCGGACACGAGCACCACGAGCACGCGGCGTCGCCCGCCGCCGCCATGCCCATGCCGGCGCCGGCGGACACCACGAGGCCGGGCACGGCCAGGCCCCGTGCCGACGCCGCCAAGCACTGACCGCGGGCCGCGGCCCGGCCGCGGCCCCGTCGGCCTCGTCATCGCCGCAGCGGCCATCGCCGCGCTGGTCCTCGCCGCGTGCGCGAGGCTGGGCGGCCTGAGACCGCGCTACGGACCCATTCCGGGCAGTGTGTCCGTCGAGCTCGACGGACAGCCCGTCGCGGTAATCGACTCCGCCGCCTCGGAGGTACGGTCCGCCGGGCTCACGGTGGCGCTGCTGGATTCGGCCGAGGGCTACCTGGTGACCGGCTGGTACGACGTGGTGCGCCGGGCCACCGTCAAGGGCGACGGCCGCGATCTCGATCACGCGGTGAGGCTCAGGTTCTTCGCGGATCCCACGGGCGGCAAGACCCGCCTGGCGGCGGAGTGCGTGCGCCGCATCGCGTTCGACCCGAGCGAGCCGGAGCACGACCTGGAGCGCATGGTGGCGGACAGCACCCCGGGGCGCGTGCTGCTCGACAGCATCGTGGCCCGGCTCAAGGCCGCCTACCCGTCCGCCGCCGTGAAACCGTCCGCCGCGCAGGCGCCCTGACCGCGCGCGGGCGGAGCGGCCGGGACTAGGCGCCGTCTACGAGGCTCTTCACCCAGGTCTCGAACTTCCCGACGTCGACCGCCGCGTCCTTGCACGGCCCCGAGGGCAGCCGCATCGTCAGGCCGAGGACCGGTATCTTCGCCGCGACGTCGTGGATGCCGCTCACCATGTCGCGCTCGCAGGCCACCGCGACCACGGCGCGCGGCCGCCGCTCGCGGATCGCGCGCCGGGCCAGTTGGCCGCGCGTCGCCACGAACACCGGTACCTCGTAGCGCCCCGCCACCTCCAGGATCCCGTCCAGCGCGTCCTTGGCGAGGCACCGCGGCACGAGCACCAGCAACTCGCCCTTGCCCACCTTCCGCCCACGCCGCGCCGCGAGGCCGTTGAAGGCCTCGACGGCCGCGTGCTCCACCCAGTCCCGCACCCCGAACTGGCGCGCCACCCGCGACGTCCAGCGCATCAGCGCCAGGAACGGCCCCCGCTCCGCCAGTCGCTCCGGCAGGAGGAGCGCCGGTCCGTAGAAGGAGGCGAGGAGCAGGCCGAACCACACCCACGAGAGCACGGTGACGGCCGACACGGCGAGCAGCACGACGCGCGGCAGCGGCTCCCACAGCGTGGCGAGGCGGGGGCCGAGCAGGTACGCCGCCGCGTAGGCCGCGGCGGCCACGAGCCCGAGGGTCAGCGCCGCGTAGCCGAAGAACCGCCGCGGGGGACTGGTGAAGTTGCCTCCGTCCGGGAGGGGCTGCCCATCCCACTCGTCCCACTCGTGACCAAGGCGGCGATCCACCTCGATCCGGATGAGGTTCGCGCGACTCCCGTTTGTCGGCATGAATCGGCGAGTATCACCGGAGCGTAAGTGCTTGTCAAGCTTGCAGCGCGGCCGTTAGCTTGCGCGCGTGCGCGCCCCCCCCGGCTTCCGCGGCGAGTTCCGCACGGACGACGTCGCCCGCGCCCTGTACGCCGAGGGCGCGGGCATTTTCCGCATCATGCCGCAGGCCGTGGCGGTTCCTTCGGGAACGGGCGATCTGGTGACCCTGGTTCGCTGGGCGGGGAGCGAGCGTCTGTCTCTGGTCCCGCGCGGGGCCGGCAGCGGGATGCCGGGCGGGAACATCGGTCCGGGGGTCGTGGTGGATCTGACGCCGGGCTTCCGCGCGCCGCCCGTGATCGATGCGCAGGCGCGGACCGCCCGTTGCGGGGCATCCATCACCTACCAGGCGCTGAACGCCGCGGCGGCCGGACACGGGCTCAGGCTCCCACCCGATCCGTCGAGCGGAGCGTTCTGCACCCTGGGCGGCATGGTCGCGACCAACGCGGCGGGCGCCCACAGCGTCAAGTACGGGGCGATGCGGCGCTGGGTTCGCGCGCTGGAGTTCGTGACGGCCGACGGCGAGACCGGCGCCACGGACGGACCCGGCTTCGGGGACGCGCGCGGCGCTCCGGCGCCGCCAACGACGGCAGCCGAGCAGCGGTTCCTGCGCGCGGTCGCAGGACGCCTCCGCGAGCGCGCTGCGGACCTGGCCAGCGCCGTGCCGCATACGACCAAGAACTCGGCTGGCTACGCGCTCGACGCGTACGCGGCCAGCGGGCGCACGGCCGATCTGCTGACCGGCAGCGAGGGCACGCTGGCCATCGTCACCGCCGTCGAGGTCGCGCTCGCCCCGCTGCCGGAGGACCGCTCCACGCTGCTGGTGACGCTGCGCTCGCTGGACGATGTCGGGCCCGCCGTGCTCGCCCTCCGGCCCCACGGCCCCTCGGCGATCGAGCTGCTGGACCGCACCTACCTCGACTTCGTCCGGGGGGCGGTTCAACGCCGGGTGCCGGACGGCACGGAGGCGGTGCTCCTGGTCGAGTTCGAGGGGGATGGTCGCGGCGCGGCGGGTGCCGTCCGCGGCCTGGCCGAGACGACCGAGCTGGCCGACGACGTCGCGTCGGTGAGCCGGCTGTGGGAGCTGCGCCACCTCGCCAGCCCGATTCTCGCGTCGCTGCCCAACAACCTGCGGTCGCTGCAACTGGTCGAGGACGGCTGCGTGCCGGTCGCCGTCCTCGGCCGGTACATCCGCGCGCTGCGGGAGGCGGCGGCCACCTTCGGCTTCGAGATCGTGATCTTCGGACACGCGGGGGACGGGCATCTCCACGCCAACGTCCTGGCGAACGTCTCCGCGCCCGACTTCGCCGCACGGCTGTTCGGCTGCCTGGAGGCGGTGACCGGAGCCCAGCTGTCGCTCGGAGGCACGCCCTCGGGCGAGCACGGCGACGGACGGTTGCGCGCGGCGTTCCTCGCGCCGACGTTCGGCGAGGCCTACGCGGACCTGTGCCGCCGCACCAAGGAGGCCTGGGACCCGGCGGGGATCCTGAACCCGGGGGTGAAGCTGCCCGCGCCGGACGCGAGACTCGACGCGTCGATGCTCAAGGTGGGCGCCGGCGCGCCGCCGATTCCCGCCGCGATCGCCGCCTGCCTTCGCGAGGTCGAGCGCTCGGCGGGGTGGGGCGCGTTCCGTCTGTCCCTGGCCCCCGCGCCGTCGGCCGCGTGAACCGATGGACTCTCGCTTCTCACCTTCGCTTCTCACCTCTCACGCGAACGTCTCACTTCCCACCTCTCACCTCTCACGTCGCTAATGGACATTCTCCGCGCCCCCCTCGTCACCCTCATCGCCCGCCCGCAGTTCACCGAGCCCGCCCACCTCAAGGTCAGCTGGCGGGGGGAGGCCACGGACGGCGAGAAGCTGGCCGAGTTCGCCGGCCGCCTGTGCTACATGAGCCAGGCCAACCCGGCCAAGCGGTCCTCGGCCGAGTATCTCGAGAACATCAAGAAGCAGGGACACGGCTCGGTGCTCGAGCACTCGGTGTACGTGCTGCTGATCGAGGGGATCTCCCGCTCCTGCTCCCACGAGCTGGTCCGCCACCGGGCGGGCTTCGGCTACAGCCAGCTCAGCCAGCGGTACGTGGACGAGTCTCAGGCCGCGTTCGTCGTGCCCCCCGCGATGCTGGGCGACGAAGCGCTGGAGGCCGCGTGGCTGGCGCAGGTCACCACCGCGCAGGCCGCGTACGTCCGGGCGGTCGAGGACCTGATGCGGCGCTACGAGTGGGTGGCGGACAAGATCCACCGCCGGAAGATGGCGCGCGAGGCGGCGCGCTCCCTGCTGCCCAACGCGACCGAGACCAAGATCGTGGTGAGCGCCAACGTCCGCGCCTGGCGCACGATGCTGGAGCTGCGCTGCGGCGAGGGAGCGGAGCAGGAGATCCGGCGGATGGCGGTGGCGGTGCTGCAGGTGCTCACGGCGGAGGCGCCGAGCCTGTTCGGCGACTTCGAGACCTATCGGGCGCAGGACGGCGCCGAGGCCGCGCGGGTCACCTACCACAAGGTGTGACCCGCGCGGCCCCGGGCGCCGTCAGGCTTCCTCCTCCTTCTCCTTCTTCTCCTTCTGGTGCTCCTCGATCACCTTCGCGGCCGCGTCCGGCGGCATTTCCGCGTATCCCTTGAACTTCCGGCGATAGGTGCCGCGGCCCTGGGTGAGCGAGTGCAGCTGGGTCGCGTACTTGTACAGCTCCGCCTCCGGCACCACGGCCTTGAGCTTCAGGCCCGCGCCCTCGGGCTCGGAGCCGAGGATCTGGCCGCGCCGCGAGCTGAGGTCGCCCATCACGGCGCCCAGGTACTCCTCGGGGGTCATCACCTCGAGGTCCACCAGCGGCTCCAGTAGCACCGGCTTGCAGTTGGGCGACACGTTCCGGAACGCCAGGATGCCGGCGAGCTTGAACGACATTTCGTTCGAATCCACCGTGTGGTACGAGCCGTCGAACAGCTCGACCTTGAAGTCCACGACCGGGCAGCCCGCGAGGATCCCGCGCACCGCGGCCTCCTGGATGCCCCGATCCACCGCGGGGATGTACTTGCTGGGGATCGAGCCGCCCACGATCTGGTCTTCGAACACGTAGCCGCCGCCGCGCGCCAGCGGCGCCATCCGGATCCAGCAGTCGCCGAACTGCCCGCGCCCGCCCGTCTGCTTCTTGTGCCGTCCCTGTCCCTCACTCTTCCCCTTGATGGTCTCGCGGTAGGGGATGCGCGGCTTGGTCTGCGTCGCGTGGACGCCGTACTTCCGCGCCAGCCGCCCCAGGGTCACCTCGAGGTGCCGCTCCCCCAGGCCGTAGATCCAGGTCTGGCGGACGTCGGCGTTGAACTCCCAGTGGAAGGTGGGATCCTCTTCCGTGATCTTGGCCAGCCCGATGTTGATCTTGTCCTCGTCGCCCCGCTCTTTGGCCTCGATGGCGACGTGGATGATCGGCTCGGGGAACGGGATCCGCGACAACACCACCTGCACCGCCTGGGTGCACAGCGTGTCGTTGGTGTGGGTGTCCCGGAGCTTGGCGATGACGCCGATGTCTCCCGCGTGGAGAACGTCCACCTCCAGCTTGTCCTTGCCCTGCGCCACCGAAAGGTGATTGAGCTTCTCGGGCGCGCTCCGCGCCGCGTTGTAGACCTCCTGGCCGTTCTTCACCATTCCGGAATAGATGCGGAACAGCGAGACGTCGCCCACGTGCGGCTCGGAAACCGTCTTGAACACCAGCGCACTGAACGGCGCGTCGTCCCGCTCCGCAATCTCCAGCTTGTCGGCGCTGCCCCACTTCTCCGCGTGCGCGGGCGGATTGTCGGAGGGCGGCGGCACCAGCTCGACGATCTCCGAGAGCAGCGCCCGCGCGCCGAAGGTCAGCTCGGCGGCGCCGCACAGCACCGGAAACAGCTCGCGCCGCTTCATCGCGGCGCGCATCGCCGTCACCAGCTCGTCGTGCGAGATCTCCTTGCCCTCGAGATAGCGCTCGACCAGCGCGTCGTCGGTCGAGGCCACGGTCTCGATCAGGTCGCTCTCGTACTTCTCGTACTCGGCCTGCAGCTCCTTGGGGATGTCCTGCTCGTCGTACTCGCCGGTCTTGGTGCCCGCCTTGTACACGTGCGCCGTGCGGCTGATCAGGCTGATGATGCCGCGGAACTGCGGGCCGGCGCCGATCGGGATCTCGACCGGGATGGCCTTGGGCGTCAGGCGCTCGCGGATCTGGCCGTACACCTTGCCGAAGTCCGCGTGCTCCTTGTCCATCATCGAGACGAAGAAGATCGCCTCGTGCTCGCAGGTCCGGGAATACTCCCACACCTTCTCGGTGCCCGTCTCGACGCCGGCCGACGCCCCCAGCACGATCAGCGACGCGTCCGCCGCGTAGACGCCCGCCAGCGCGTCCCCCGCGAAGTCGAGGTACCCGGGCGTGTCCACGAGGTTGATCTTCACCCCCTCCCACTCGGCATGGGCCAGGGCGAGGTTGATGCTGTAGCCGCGTTCGATCTCGTCGGGGGAGTAGTCGGTGAGGGCGGAGCCTTCCTTGATGCGACCGTGCCGCTTGCTGCTTCCGGCCACGAAGGCGAGGGCGTCGACCAGGCTGGTCTTG